>NZ_LTCZ01000057.1:101041-104663 GCF_001583455.1 Rhodococcus sp. LB1
CTGAGCGCCGCGAAGGCCGCCGCCACCCCCTAGCCGGACGAACGGGACGCTCGTTGCGTCAGATCGAACGAGCGTCCCGTTGGTTCAGGCGCGGAGGGCTCCCAGCGCGTCGATGCGCTTGATCGCGTCGGCGACGATTCCGTCGATGAGGTCCTTGCACGTGGGCAGGTCGTCGAGCAGTCCCACGACCTGCCCGGAGGCGAGGACGCCGGCGTGGGTGTTGCCGTCGACGAGCCCGGCTTTGAGCAGCATCGGGGTGTTGGCGGCCATGATGATCTGCTGCCAGGTGCGGTCGCTGGACTTCTTCATGGCGAGGCCGTCCTTGACGAGCGTCGACCATTTCATGCCGGTCATGGCCTTGAACTTGGACGCGTTGCGGGCGGCCGCGACCAGGCCGCGCACGTTGCCGGAGTGTTCGAGGCTGTTGACGAGGTCGGTGTCGAGGACCCGGTGGGGCATGCCGTCGACCTTGCGGGAGACGGTGGTGTCCTGCAGTCCCCGGGCGAGGTATTCCTGTTTGACGGAGTCGGGGACGGTGGATTCCTGGGTGAGCAGGAAGCGGGTGCCCATCGCGATGCCGGCGGCGCCGTAGGCGAGGGCGGCGGCGAGTCCGCGTCCGTCGTAGAAGCCGCCGGCGGCGACGACGGGGATGTCGACGGCGTCGAGCACCGACGGCAGCAGCAGTGTGGTGGCCACGGGGCCGGTGTGCCCGCCGCCCTCGCCGCCTTGCACGATCACCGCGTCGGCGCCCCACGACGCCACCTTCTTTGCGTGTTTGGCGGCGCCGATCGACGGGATGACCACCACGCCGGCGGCTTTCAGCTTCGCGATCAGTTCCTGCTTCGGTGCCAGCGCGAACGACGCGACGCGCACGTTCTCCCGGATGAGCAGGTCGATGCGTTGCGGGGCGTCGGTGGCGTCGGCGCGGATGTTGACCCCGAACGGTTTGTCGGTGAGGGTCTTGGTCTTCGCGATCGCCGATTCGAGTTCGGTGTAGGTCATCGTCGCCGATGCCAGGATGCCGAGACCGCCGGCGTTGGCGGTGCCGGCGACGAGTCGCGGTCCGGCCACCCAGCCCATCCCGGTCTGGACCACCGGGTGTACGACACCGACGAGTTCCGTCAAGGCCGTTCGGAGCGTGCTCATACCGACACCTCCCGGTCGCGCAGGCTGCGGGGGTCGAGGACCTCGCGGATCAGCCGCAGTTCTTCGTCGGTGGGTTCGCGGGTCAGGCCGGCGTCGGCGAGCCCTGCCACCTCGAACGAGGTGTTCTCGGCGACCTGGTCGGCGGTGACGCCGGGGTGCAGCGACAGCGCGCGGAACGTGTGGTCGGGTCCGCCGAAGTCGAACACCCCGAGGTTGCTCACCACCCGATGCAGGTGGTGGAACCGGTATGCGGGGTTTTCCGGGTCGATCTGGTCGTAGCCGACGCCCGAGACGATGTCGACCTTGTCGCAGAACACCCGCGAGGTGTGCTTGCCCACCCAGTAGCTGGTGGGGTGGTTGATCGTGTTGCCGGGAGCGCCGCGGACGCCGAACATCTGCCGCGTCGGCTGCTGCAGCGGACCGAACGCCGACAGGTTCTGGTTGCCGTGCCGGTCGATCTGGTTGGCGCCCATCACCACGTGCCGCCGGCCGGAGGCGACGACGTCGAAGACCTTCCGGAACGGCATCCAGCCCTCGATCGGGGCCTTCGCGCCGACGGCGGGGGTGTCCGCGAAGATCAGGGCCTCGCCGTCGGTGATCAGCAGGTCGGGTTCGGTGGTCAGTCGCGCGAGCCGGGCGCCGATCAGCGGCAGGGTCGCCATCGGGCTGGCCATGATCTCGCCTGCCCCGGAGAAGATGTCGGCGCACGCGATCGCGCAGTACTCCGCGCGGGTGACGTCGGTGATCGTCTCGCTCATGCCTGCTCCTCTGCAAATTTCTTCACGGCGGCCTGGTAGTCGTCCTCGCTGCCGGACAGGTAGGTGTCGACGAACCGCTGCCACGCCTCGGGGCTCTTCGCCGCTTCCGCGTAGTGGCGCTGGAACTTCTCGTCGCGTCCGTAGCTGTCTCCGGCGAGGGTGAAGTGGGCGCCGTTCGGGGCCTCGACCATGCCGTCGACCATCATGCGGTTGAGGATGAGGTTCTGCAGTGGAACGGTTTTCACCAGTTCCTCGGTTTCCACCACCCGCTCGACGGAGACGAACCTCTTCTCGGCGGCCGCGCAGTACAGGTCGTCGAAGTAGGGGTCGACTCCGGTGTAGGCGGCGTTGCCGTGCTTGTCGCCGAGGTTCAGGTGGACCAGTGCCGCATCGAGATTCAGGGCCGGCATCGCGATCAGCGTCTCCGACTTGCCGGACGCGTCCGGGTAGGGGGAGGTGACGGTGCGCAGTTCGTCGCCCCAGAAAGCCCGGACGTCGGAGCCGAGCCCGGCGCGGATCGGCAGGAACGGCAGCCGGGCGGCGGCGGCCTCGAGGCCGCACTTGACCATGCCCTCGTCCATTTCGCGGACCTCGATCTCGCCCGTGGTGCGCGCCTTCGCGAACCACGGGTCGTAGAACGGGGCCGAATCGAGGGACACGAAACCGTAGTACGCCTTCGTGACTTTGCCCGCCGAGCACAGCAACCCCAGGTCGGGGCCGCCGTAGGTGACGACGGTGAGGTCGGTGACGTCCGAGCGCAGCAGCGCCCGGACCAGCGCCATCGGCTTGCGGCGCGAACCCCAGCCGCCGATGCCGATGGTCATTCCGCTGCGCAGTTGTCCGACCGCGTCGTCGAGCGAGATCCTCTTGTCGCGCTTGCTCGCCATCGATGTCAGCCTTTCCTGTTGTTCGAGTGGGAGCGGGGCTTACCGGTTTCGACGAACTCGTCGCGGTGCTCGTCCGAGACGCCGGCGAGGTTGAGTTCGAAGGTGTAGCCCTGCTCGAGGCGGTAACTGGTCTTCACGTCGACGGGGTCGATGCCGTTGATGGCTTCCTTGGCGCAGCGGATGACCCGGGTGTCCTTGGCCGCGATCTTGGCGGCGATGTCGCGGGCGGTGTCGTCGAGTTTCTCGCGCGGCACCACCTCGTACACCGATCCGAAGTGCTGGAGTTGCTGGGCGGTGACGTTCTGCGCCGTGTAGTACAGGGTGCGCATCATGTGCTGGGGGACGAGCCGGGCGAGGTGGGTGGCGGCGCCGAGTGCGCCGCGGTCGACCTCGGGCAGTCCGAAGACGGCGTCGTCGGACGCCACGATCACGTCGGCGTTCCCGACCAGGCCGACGCCGCCGCCGACGCAGAATCCGTTGACCGCGACCACCACGGGCACGGCGCAGTCGTAGACCGCGGCGAACGCGGCCGCGCAGCCCCGGTTGGCGTCGACCAGCGCGCCGTAGCCGTCGGTGGCCTGCATTTCCTTGATGTCGACGCCGGCGTTGAACCCGCGCCCTTCGGCTCGCAGGATCACCACGTGGGTGTCCGGATTCCGGCCCGCGTCGAGTACGGCGTCGGCCAACTCGAACCAGCCCCGGGACGGGATGGCGTTCACGGGCGGGTAGTCGACGGTGACCGTGGTGATGCCCCCGGTCTCAATTTCAGTCCGGATCCCCATTTTCGTTTCTCCTCCACGCCGCGACTTCACTCACCAAGCAATTGCTTGG
>NZ_LTCZ01000058.1:0-54634 GCF_001583455.1 Rhodococcus sp. LB1
ATCCCGACCGGGCCGACGGGTTGGCGGAGGGAGGAGACGTCGATGTTGGTGGAGGCGTTTTCGGTCATGCCGCCCTTGAGTAGGTGCGCGATGCCGCAGGCGAATTCGACGACTTCCTGGCCGCGGGAGACCTCACCCAGGGCGTCGGAGACGACCTTGCCGTGTTCGGCGGTGATGATCTCCGCCAACTCGCCCTTGCGGGCGTTGAGCAGTTCCCGGAATGTGAAGATTACCTGGGTGCGCTTGGCGAGGGAGGTGTCGCGCCAGGCGGGGAACGCGGCCGCGGCGGCGTCGATGACGGCGCGGGCGTCTTCGACGCCGGCCAGGGCCACCTGACCGGTGACGGCACCGGTCGCCGGGTTCGTCACCGGAGCGGTATCGACACGCGTTCCGGGGTAGGACTTGTTGTTGAGCCAATGCGAGATAACGGCCATGGGGTTCACTCCTGGAAAGGTGGGGTGCCCACGAGTCTGCTGGGCAACAATACCTGCGTCAACGAGTAAAATGGCACTTCGGACTGCACTTTTGCACGAGGGATGAGGGCGATGTTCACCGCAGACAACATGCGTTACCTCCTGGAGTTGTCGAGAACCGGCCGCCTCGCCGACGCGGCGAAGCGGCTCGGTGTCGATCACACGACCGTCTCGCGGAGAATCACTCGACTCGAGAAAGACACGGGCACCAGACTTTTCGATCGTGGCGTGTCGGGGTGGCAGCTCACCGAAGCGGGTCGGCGACTGGTTCCCCACGCAGAGGCGGTGGAATCCGCGGTGCTCGCCGCTCTCGACGAAACGTCGTCCCTGGGCGGGCTGACGGGCACCGTCCGCATCATCACTCCCGACGGTTTCGGGTCGTTCGTGCTGGTGCCGGGGTTGGCCGCTCTGCGGTCCGAACACCCCGATCTGTTCACCGAACTCGTCACGTCGACCACCCACGACCTGCTGACCGGGCGCGACTTCGACATCGCGGTCACCCTCGAGCGGCCGTCGCCGCGGTCCGTCGTGGTCCGCAAACTGGCCGAGTACGACCTCCGTCTGTACGCGTCACGGCGCTACCTGGACCAACACGACCCCATCACGTCACTCGAGGATCTCCGGCATCACACGCTCATCTGGTACGTGGATGCGTTCCTCGATGTCGAACCGCTGCGTATCCTCGACGCGCTGATTCCGGATTTCCAGGCCCAGATCCAGACCAACAACATCGCGGGCCACTACCAGGCCGTGAAGCACGGAGTCGGGATCGCGCCGCTGCCGAGCTACATCGGGGCGCTGGACGAGGATCTCGTGCCGGTTCTCCGCGACGACTTCATCGCGCACCGCACCTACTGGTTGGTGGTACCGCGGGAATTGACGCGACTCGCGCGGGTGAAGGCGATCACCGAGGCGCTCTACTCCATCGTCGACGGCAATCCCGAACTGCGAGGCGCAGTAGGGTAACTCACCGATCCGCGGGAACGGGCCCGGAGCTCTCCCGGACGACGAGCTCGGTGGCGAGTGTGATTTCCCGTCCCGCCCCGCCGCCGATGATGTCGAGGAGCAGTTGCGCGGCCTCGCGGCCCTTGTCGACGAGCGGTTGCCGGACCGTCGTGAGTCCGGCGGCTCGGGCCGCGGGGATGTCGTCGAAACCGACCACCGACAGATCCTGCGGCACCCGGAGTCCACGTTCCTGTGCGACGTCGATGGCCGCGAGGGCCAGCAGGTCGGAGGCTGCGATCACGGCGGTCACGGGACCGGCATCGAGCAGCGTCTCGACGGCGGTGCGGGACAGTTCGTAGTCGAACCCGCCGGCTTCGACGACCACGGCGGACGACCACGGCACCGTGAATGTGCGGCAGGCGGACGCGTATCCGGCGAGGCGTTCCTTCATCACGTGGTCTCGTGCGGCCCTGATGCGGGCGGCGTCGACGGGCCCGCCCTTGCCGTCGGGGACGAGCCGGTCGACGAGAAACCCGACACGCCGGTGCCCGAGCGACAGAACATGCTCCGCGATTTCCTTGGCGGCCTGCCGATCCCGGATTCCGACGCGCGGCAGTCCGCCAGGGTTGGGGCCGTCGATCACGACTATCGGCAGCCGGCGGCTCATCGCCGTCTGCATTCCGGGGTGGCCGTCCGGCATCGCGTACGCGAGGAAGCCGTCCACCGCGCCCCGCACGAGCACGCCGGATCCCTCGGCCACCCGGGTCGACTCGAGTGGGCAGGGCAGCAGGGTCAGCGCGACCTCGGCGAGTTCACCGACCTCCGATATGCCCTTCAGCAACTGCGAGGTGGCCGGATCGTCGAACGCGTAGCGCAACGAGTCGGTGATCATCAGCCCCAGCGCACCGACCTGCCCGGTGCGGAGATTGCGGCCCGCGGGGTTGGGGCCGGCGTACCCGAGCTCCGCGGCCACCTGGAATATGTGGGCGCGCCGGGCCGCCGACAGCTTGTGGGGCTGGTTGTACGCGTACGAGACCGCGGCCTGCGACACGCCTGCCGCTCGGGCGACGTCGTGCATCGTGGTCACGAATGCCGATCCTCTCCGTCGCACGGTTACCGAGCCCAGCTTATCGGCCGGACCGCGCGCGTCATCCGGGTGTCAGCTCGCTCTGGCGACAACAGCGTCATCGTCGTCCTCACCCCGGTCGAGGAGAACGAGTTTGCCCATGACGTTGCGTGCCACCACCTGTTGGTCGGTGACCGTCATCTGTCCCCGCCACGACCCGAGGAAGGTCCACGTCCACGACATGAGCGTGGACAGCCGGCTCCGGAACCCGACGACGTAGACGACGTGGACGGCCAGCCACAGGATCCACGCCAGAAATCCTGCGAGTTCGATGCACCCGACCTTCACGACCGCGTTGAACCTCGAGATCGTCGCCATCGACCCCTTGTCCCGGTATCGGAACGGAACACGGTCGGGTGACGTCGCGCGCCCGCCGGCATCGGCCGAGATCTGCCGCGCCGCGTAGCGGCCACCCTGGATCGCGACCTGCGCCACCCCGGGGAGGCGGTCGCGCGCCATCATGTCGCCGATCACGAACACCTCGCGGTGTCCCGGCACCGTCAGGTCCTCGCGGACGGCGATCCGCCCGGCGCGGTCGAGTTCGGCCCCCGACTGCTCGGCCAGCTGCCTGGCCAGCGGGCTGGCTTCCACGCCCGCCGACCACACCTTGCACGCGGATTCGATGCGGACGGTCTCGCCTCGTCCGTCCTTGATCGTCACGCCGTCCGCGTCGACGTCGGTGACGGCCGCCCCGAGCCGCACCTCGACACCGATCTTCTCGAGGCGCTCGGCCGCGGCGGACCCGAGCCGGTCGCCGAACGGCGGCAACACCGCGGACGCGGCGTCGAGCAGGACGATCCGGGCGTCGCGGGTATCGATGTTCCGGTACGCCCCGACGAGGGTTCGGTGGGCCAGTTCCGCTATCTGACCTGCCGTTTCCACCCCGGTCGGTCCTGCACCGACCACCACGAACGTCAGGAGGCGGGCGCGCTCCTCCGGGTCGGTCGACAGTTCGGCTCGTTCGAATGCGCCCAGTATCCGGCCGCGGAGTTCGAGTGCGTCATCGATGGACTTCATGCCGGGGGCGTGTTCGGCGAAGTGGTCGTTACCGAAATACGACTGCCGGGCTCCGGCCGAGACGATCAGACTGTCGTACTCGGTGGTGGTCGTTCTGCCCTGGTGGGTCGAGTTGATCGTGCGCGCGGCCAGGTCGATGTCGGTGACGTCCCCCAGCATCACCGAGGCGTTCGACTGCTTCTTCAGCACCATCCGGGTCGACGGTGCGATCTCGCCCTCGGACAGGATTCCGGTCGCCACCTGGTACAGCAGCGGCTGGAACAGGTGGTGGCTGGTGCGGTCGACGACGAGCACGTCGACGTCGGCGCGGCGTAACGCCTTCGCGGCGAACAGGCCGCCGAATCCGGAACCGATGATCACCACGCGATGACGTGCCTCGGTTCGGGCAGGAGTATTCATGACACGCTCTTCCTGGATCGCGCCTATCGCCATCCGCAGTACTGGTAGGGGTGAAGCGTGCCGCCCGACACACGGGGTGTCGGGCGGCACGGTGGACGCGACGCACCGGAGACTCGAATGTCGGTTCAGGACCCAGCGTGTCGCGAGATCACCTGCAGGACCGGCGACGCCGTTGTCAGCTGCCCTGGATGCGGGTGATCAGATCTGTGAGGTAGGTGTAGCTCTTCTTCGCGGCGTCGAGGCCGCCGCATTCGACCGACAGGACGACGTCGTGGTCGGCGTCGTGCAGGGTCTTCACGATGCGTTCCCAGTCGATGACGCCGTCGCCGCAGGCGCAGCCGAGCATGCCGCGGACCTTGCCGCGCAGCCGTTTCGCGTCCTCGATACCGATGTCCTTGGCGTGCAGGTGCGTGACGCCACCGACGATCTGCTCCAGCCACTCGTGCGGGTCGTTCTCACTGAGGTAGCTGTTGCCGGTGTCGAGGTTGATCGTCAGCGCCGGGCTGTCGATCAGCGTCATGATCTTCTCGAGCCGCTCCGGGGTCGCGGTGTACTCGCCGTGCGTCTCGATCGCGATCTTGATGCCGCGCGGTTCGGCGACCTTCGCCGCCTCCTGCAGCGTGTACCGCATCAGCGTGTAGTTCTCCGCCTCGGTGGTCCACGTCGGCAGCGGTCCGTCGTCGACCATGATCATCGGGGACCCGACCTCGGCCGCGTAGCGGATCGACTGCTTCAGATAGTCGACGCTCACGTCCGGCTTGGCCAGCGGTGCATGACTGGACAGCGAGGAGATGCTCAGCCCGCGTGATTCGGCGGCGTCCCGCATGATCAGCGGGTCGTCGAGCATCGACCGGGTGTGGAAGTACCCGGCCGTGCTCAGCAACTCGCGGCCCCAGTAGACCATCGGCTCGACGTACTTGTAGCCGATCGCCGCGGCCTGGTCCATGGCCCAGTCGAACGACCCGTTCTCGAAGCGGGCGAACTCCAGATTCAGACCGAGTTTGATCTGTCCCATGCCGGTCTCCGATCAGAATCCGCGTTGCGCGACGTAGTCGTCACGAACCTCGCCGTGGTATGCGGGAACGGTGATGTCCCACCAGCCGGTCGGGTGCATTTCCGTCCACGGCAGCTCGTGGGCGCTCATCGCCTCGATGATCACCGGGCCCGGCGTCGCGAACGCGCGCTCGATCGCGTCGGCCAGCTTCTCCGGGTCCTCGACGCGCTCGGCGCTGCAGCCGAGTGACTGAGCGAATCGGGTGATGTCGGCGAAATACGGTGTCCCGTCGAGGTTCTTCCACCCGGAGATGATTTCGCGTTCTTCACCGAACAGGCTGATCTGGAGGTCCTTGATCGCCTCCCAGCCGCCGTTGTTGAGTACGACGATCACCAGCGGCACCCCGAGCATCGCGGCGGTCGCGATCTCGGTGCCGGTCTGGAGGAAGCTGCCGTCGCCGACCATCGCCAGGACCGGGGTGTCCGGGGCGCCGATCTGCGCACCGATCGCGGCGGGCACACCGAATCCGATGCCGGAGAAGCCGCCGGCCACGATGTTGGTCTTCGGCCCGTAGATCGGGAACTCGTTGAACGCCTGGTTCGCGGGGTTGGACGAGTCGGTGACCAGAATGCCCTCGCGCGGAAGGGCCTTGCGGATCTCGACCATCGCCCGTGAGTTGGTCATCGGCAGGTAGTCGGTGGTCCGCATCGGCCGCAGGTGCTCTTCCCACTGCGCCTTGAGGTCCTGCAGTTCGGAGAAGTAGTCGGTGTTGCGGTAGTCGAGGGCAGGCCCGAGGTCGGCGAGCACGTCGCGCAGCGCGGCGAGGGACGTTTTCGCGTCGCCGACGACGCCGACCTCGACCGGGTAGTTGCGGCCGATCTCGAAGCCGTCGATGTCGATCTGCACGAGCTTGGTGTTCGGGATGTCGAACGTGACGCCGGGACGGTACGACGACGTGATGCGGTCGCTGAACCGGCAGCCGACGGCGAGGATCACGTCGGCTGTGCGGGTCACGCCGTTGCCGGGAATCGAACCCATGTCGCCGCACGGCCACGCGTAGAGGTCGTGGTCGGCGGGGAACGCGCCCTTGCCCTGGAACGAGTGCGTCACCGGTGCGCCGAGGTGCTCGGCGACGGCCATCAACTCGGCGGCGGCCTCGGCGTGGATGACGCCGCCGCCGGCCACGATGACGGGACGTTTCGCACCGGCCAGCAGGCGTGCGGCCTCGGCGATCACGGCCGGGTCACCGGTTGCGCGGGTGGCGGGACGGCGGGCACCGGTGTCGGGGGTGTGGTCGCCGTACTCGGCCTGCAGGTCCTGCGGGATGTCGACGAGCACGGGTCCGCGCCTGCCCTCGTGCATGGTGTTGAACGCCTGAGCGAGCGCCACCGGAAGCTGTTCGAGGCGGCTGGGCTGCCACCAGCGCTTGACCACCGGTTCCACCATGCGGGGAAAGTTGTTGCCGTGCGGGCGGTCGATCTCCTGGAGCACCCCGCGGTTCTCCATGTAGGTGTGCACGGCACCGGTGATCAGGAGCATCGGCATCGAGTCGGCGAAGGCCGTCGCGAGTCCGGTGAGGGTGTTGGTCGCGCCCGGTCCGATGGAGGTACAGATCGCGGCGATCTTGCCGGATGCCCGGTAGTAGCCGTCGGCCATGTGAGCGGCGCCCTGTTCGTGCATGGCCGGCACCAGTTCGATCTCGTCGGCTCGGTCGACGAACGCGTCGAGGAGGGCGGTGTTGCCGTGTCCGGGGATCGCGAAGACCTTCTCGACTCCCTCGCGGATGAGGAAGTCGACGACCATCTGTCCGCCGGTGAGTTTCTGTGTTGTCATCGAAGAGGCTTTCTGGGTGTGGTGGGGGCGAAGCGTCACAGGGACGCGGACTGGGCCGGGGTGTCGTGGGAACGGGTCTTGCCGATTCGGTCGGCGATGCTCTCGGCGACGCGGAAGGCGTTGGCCGCGATGGACAGGGCAGGGTTCATCACGGGCAGGGACGGGAAGAAGGACGAGTCGACGACGTACAGGTTGTCGACGTCGTGGGCGCGGCAGTCGGCGTCGAGCACGGAGGTCGCGGGGTCGGTTCCGGCCCGCACGGTGCCGGCCTGGTGGGAGTTGACCTCGATGCCGGTGCCCTGGCTGAAGACGAACGGATAGCCGATCTTCCGGAGGATCTTCCGCACCTCGCGGACGAGTACCTCGTGGGCGCGAGTGTTGTTGGGGGTCCACGCGATCTGGATGTTGCCGTCGTCGGTGAGGGTGACGCGGTTGTCCGGATCCGGCAGATCCTCGGTGAACAGCCACCAATCCATGCTGCGCGCGGTGGCCTGGCTCAGCGCCCACTTGGGGATCAGCGGCCGCTGGCCCTTGATCATCTCGCCCTGCAACTTGCCGATGAGTTGCACGTGTCCCAGCGGATAGGGGTGGTCCGCGGTGCCGTGGGTGTAGAAATCGTTGATGTACAACGTCTTCTGGAACTCGGATGTGTTCTTCTTCAGCGGGTTGATGCCGACCATGATGGAGTTGTTGTGCACCATGTAGTTTCGTCCGACCATGCCGGAGGAGTTGGCGAGACCGTCCGGGTGTGCGGCGTTCGCCGACCGTAGCAGCAGCGCCGCGGAGTTGACGGCGCCACAGGACACCACCACGGTGCGTGCGTCGACGACGACTTCGGTGCCGCGGTGCCGGAGTCGTACGCCGGTGGCCTGTTTGCCGGTCTCGTCGGTGAGGACGCGCTCGGCGTACGCGTTGGTCAGCAGTTCCACCGAGCCGGACGCGACGGCCGGCCGGACGCAGCGCACATCCGCGTCCGACTTCGCCAGTACCCGGCAGGGGAACCCGTCGCAGGTCTGACAGCGGATACATCCGCCGCCGTCCCGCAGATCGATGCCCAGTGGGATGTTCGACGGCGTGTATCCGAGACGCCGCAGTGCGTCGGCCGCCTCCTGCACCGGTGGCTCGTGTCCGATCGCCGGGTAGGGGAAGGGCTCGTCACGGGGGAGCGTGGGGTCGTCGGTGTGATCGCCGTGGACCCGGTACACCTGTTCTGCCCGTGCGTAATACGGCGCGAAGTCGTCGTACGTGAAGGGCCACTCGGGAGATTCGCCGTCCTCGTGTTGCGTCGACTGGAAGTCTTCCCGACGGAACCGGACGAGCGACGAACCGTACAGCTTGGTGTTCCCGCCGACGTAGTAGTACGTGCCGGGGCTGAACGGCCTCCCCTCGGGGTCGTACCACTGCTCGGCGTTCGCGTACCGGTGTCCCTCGAAGACTTCCCGGGGGTCCCAGTTCTGCTTTTCCTGCGGCAGGAAGTCGCCGCGCTCGATCAGAAGCACATCGACTCCCGAGTCCGCGAGCGCGTAGGCGAGCGTTCCGCCGCCCATTCCGCTGCCGACGATGACGACGTCGTAGCTGTGTTTGCTCGGGCCTGTGGGCTCCCCCACGTATGCGTCGCTCATGGGTACTGCTCCTCGGTCGTAGAGAGTGGTGTCGACGTTCTGCCGGGCGGGTCGACGCGAACCGGCAGTCGGTGAAGTGGTTATACGTATAACTAAAGGTTAGCGGCAGTGTGGTGGATGTCAACCCCACGCGAGCAACTCATCCCGACGGGGGATGAGCTGCTCGCCGCCGTCAGGGCACGAGCGGTCGAGTGAGGTTCTCCGGCCGCAGCACGTCGTCGAGTTGCTCCCGGCTGAGCAGACCCCGTTCGAGCACGAGCGCGGCGACGGTGCGCCCGGTCGCGAGGGCGTCGGCGGCGATCGCGGTGGCCGCGGTGTACCCGATGTGCGGGTTGAGGGCGGTGACGACGCCGATGGACGCGTCCACCATGTTCTTCAGATGGTCGATGTTCGCGCCGATGCCGACCACGCAGCGCTCCCGCAGGACGGTGCATCCGCGAGTGAGCAGTTCGATCGTCTCGAACAGGCTGTGCGCGATGACCGGCTCGAAGGCATTGAGCTGAAGCTGCCCACCCTCGGCCGCCATCGTCACGGTCAGGTCGTTGCCGACGACCCGGAAGGCGATCTGGTTCACCACCTCCGGGATCACCGGGTTCACCTTGCCCGGCATGATCGACGACCCCGCCTGCACGGGCGGCAACGTGATCTCCCCGAAGCCGGCGCGCGGCCCCGACGACAGGAGCCGGAGGTCGTTGCAGATCTTGGACAGCTTCACCGCGGTCCGCTTGAGGACCCCGGACAGCTGGACGAACGCCCCGACGTCCTGCGTGGCTTCGATCAGGTCGGACGCCGTCGTCACTTCGATCCCGGTGATCGCAGCAAGGTGCTCGCGCACGCGCCACGCGTACTCGTGGTGCGCGTTGAGACCGGTCCCGATCGCTGTTCCGCCCAGATTGATCTCGGAGATGAGCGTCGCCGCCTCCCCCAGCCGCTGAGAATCCTCGTCGATCATGAGAGCGAACGTCGCGATCTCCTGGCCGAGGGTCATCGGAACCGCATCCTGCAATTGGGTACGGCCGACCTTGAGGACGTCGGAGAACTCCGTCGACTTCACCGCGAATGCCGCAGCCAAGTCCTGCATGGCCGCCCGCAGCCTGGTCAGGGCGGTTTGCAGGCCGGCCTTGATCGCGGTGGGGTAGACGTCGTTCGTGCTCTGGCTCATGTTCACGTGCTCGAGTGGATGGAGATACTCGTAGCGGCCGCGCCGGTGACCGAGCAATTCCAGAGCCCGGTTGGCCACCACCTCGTTCGCGTTCATGTTCGTCGACGTGCCGGCGCCGCCCTGGATGACATCCACGACGAACTGGTCGCGCAGCGCGCCGGCCCGGATCTCCTCGCAGGCCGCCACGATGGCGTCCGCTTCGCGCCGCGGCAGCAGGCCGAGGCCGGCATTGGACTGCGCTGCCGCCTGCTTGACGGACGCCAGCGCCGACACGAGGTCGGGATGGCTGGCCAGCGGAATGCCGGTGATCGGGAAGTTCTCCGTCGCCCGCAGCGTGTGGATGCCGTAGTAGGCGTCGTCGGGGACCTCGCGGTCGCCGAGGAGGTCGTGTTCGATGCGGGTCATCGTTCGGACGTCACCCGGGTCGGGATGTCGCCCCACGGGAGCGGGGCGTTGCCGAACTTGGCGGCGCGAAGGTCGCCGGAGCGGGCGTGTCCCTCGAACTTCTCCAGACGCGACAGGCGGCCGCACACCTCGCCGAGCTTCGCGCTGCTGCCGAGGTCGCGCACCTCCTGATAGGTGAGCGTCTTGAGGAACTTGCCCACCCACAGACCGCCCGTGTAGCGGGCCGCACCGAGCGTCGGGAGGACGTGGTTGGTGCCGATCAGCTTGTCGCCGTAGGGAACACACGTGCCTTCGCCGAGGAACAGGGCGCCGTAGTTCCGCATGGAGGTCAGGGCCTGACGGGGGTCCTCGGTGAGGATCTGGACGTGCTCCGACGCGAAGACGTCGGCGAGCCGGTACGCCTCGTCGAGGGTGTCCACCACGTGGATCTGGCCGTGATCACGCCACGCGGGGCCGGCGATGGCATTGGTGACCAAGCCGGGGAGCAGGGCGTCGATGTGATCGATCACCGCTCGTCCCACGGACTCCGACGTGGTGATCAGCACGCACGGCGAATCCGGGCCGTGCTCGGCCTGGCTCAGCAGATCGACGGCGATGGTGAACGGGTCGGCCAGGTCGTCGGCGACGATGAGCGTTTCGGTCGGACCGGCGAAGAGGTCGATCCCGACCTCCCCGAACAGCTGGCGCTTCGCCTCGGCCACGTAGGCGTTGCCGGGGCCGGTGAGGATGGACACCGGGTCGATGGTCTCGGTGCCCAGCGCGAGTGCGGCGACGGCCTGCACTCCGCCGAGGACGAAGATCTCGTCGGCGCCGGCGAGGTGCATCGCCGCGACACTGATCTGCGGCGGCTCCCCGGCATTCGGAGGCGTCGTCGCGGCGACACGTTCCACACCCGCGACCTTCGCGGTGAGAACCGTCATGTGCGCGGAAGCGGTCAGCGGGTAGCGCCCGCCGGGGACGTAGGCGGCAGCCGCGTCGATCGGGACGTTGCGGTGCCCGAGGAACACACCCGGGAGGGTCTCGACCTCGAGATCCTGGATGGAGTCCCGCTGCGCCTGGGCGAAGTCGCGAATCTGGCGCTGCGCGAATCGCAGATCGTCGAGGACGGTCTCGGGAACGGACTTCACGATCTCCGCCACCCGGTCCTCGCTCAGCCGGAACGACTCGGGGGACCAGCCGTCGAACTTCTCGGAGTACTTCCGGACGGCGTCGTCGCCGTTCGCGCGGACATCGGCGATGACGGCGGCGACGGTGTCGACCACGGCGGGGTTGCTCGCCCGCTGCGCTGGTTCACCGACGGCGGCCTTGAGAACGAATGACATGGGATGCTTCCTTCGGATGAGCGAGGGACTGGATCTGTTGCCACTCAGCATCGCGGTGCCACACGTGTTTCCGACAGTTGCATTGTGGGAACTATTTGCGTCGGTTCATGCACGTTCTGTGTACCATTGAGCATGGTTTTCACCGTCGCCGACGCTCTCGACATCGATCTCCTGAAAGACGCGGGAGCCCGTGTCCTGACCGGATCGGGCAGCCTCGACCGTGAGGTCCGCTGGGTGCATTCCTCGGAGATCTCGGATATCGCCCGCTTCCTCCGGGGTGGAGAATTACTCCTGACCGCCGGGCTCGGAATGGGCAGCACGGGCGCCCTTCAACAGGTGTTCGTCCGCGCAGCCGCTCATGCCGGGGCCGCCGCTCTCGTCATCGAGGAGTCGGGACGGATGTTCGACCGCGTACCGGATGCAGTAGTCGCCGAAGGGCAGGCCTGCGGCCTGCCGATCATCGCCCTTGCCCGCGAGGTGTCGTTCGCCGGTGTCTCGTCGCAGGTCCACGAGATCCTGACCGACAAGCGCCTGCAGGCGCTCACCCACGAACGGGAAGTCGAGTCCACGTTCTCGAACCTCCTCCTGGACGGCGCCGACTACCTCTCGATCGTGCAGACGCTGGCCGAACTCACCGACGGCACGGTGGTGCTCGAGAACATCGCGCATCGCGTGATGGCGTACGTCGGCGAATTCGACGAGGAAGCCGGCATCGAGGGCTGGGACCGGCACGCGCGGGGCCTCCACAGCGACGACAGCGGATGCGTCCGCAGGCCGGTCCTGATGCGCGGTCAGCCGTGGGGCTGGATTCACGTCTTCACCGACCGGCCCGCGACCGAACGGGCCACCGCGGCCTTCGCGACCGAGCGTGCCGCCGCGGCCGTCGCGATCTCGTTGCTGACCGACCGCAGCCGGGAAGCGAGGGACGATCAGCGGAGCACGGCATTGATCACGCGACTGCTGATCGGGGATCTCTCCGGGGCCGAATTCGTCGACCAGGCAGGAAGACTCGGATATCAGCTGGGGTCGGGACAGATCGTCGTCGTCATCGCGAACAAGGATGCCCGCGACGAGTCGTCCGGGCCGCGGGCCGGCCGTCAGATCGACACGGGTGCGATCAGCGCCGACATGGGCGACTACGTCGTGGCCGTGGCGGCGGAGTCCGGCCGAACCCGCGCCGAACTCGCGGGCCTGCTCGGGAAGATGGAGCACGGCGGCGGCATGAGCCGCGCGGTGCCCGCATCGATGCTGCAGGTCGCGGTCACGCAGGCGAAGAGTGCCGCCGCGGTGTCGCGCTCCCTGCCTGCCTCACCGATGCTGCATTTCGACGACCTCGGCGTCGAACGTCTGCTCGTGACGTTGGCGCAGGGTCCCGAGCTCGCCAGCTTCGTCGAGGACGAACTCGGCCCACTGCTCACGAAGGATGCGCAGTCCACCACCCCGCTGTTGCCGACACTGCGCGCCTTCCTCGCCGTCGACGGCCGCAAGACCGAAGCGGCCGAGAAACTCTTCATCCAGCGCCGGACGTTGTACAACCGGCTCGACCGCATCGCCGCGATCCTGGGCAAATCCCTGGACGACGCCGCCACTCGCCAGAGCCTGCTGCTCGCGGTGAAGGGGCTGGATCTGCTCGAGGGGTCGTCCATCGTGGCTCGGCGGAGTGGGCGACCATGATTACGGAGCGGGCGGCCATGACACGGTCGGCGCCGGCTTCTCATTCTGTGCAGTCTGCGCGCAGTAGGTACACGGTCTGTACCTGTTGTGCGGCGCGTCACCTTCGTAGTGTTTTCTTCGAGATTCCGGCCATCCAGTCGGCGTTGATCGAAAGTTCACGCACTCGCTACTCGCTGAACGGATGCCTACCCCCGTAGGCGCCCGCGGCGATCCGAGACCTACCGCAAGGACGAAATCATGGCAACACATGGAGCAGGCACCGCTCCCGTGCTCGACCATACACGCGTGCGTAAGGCGCGAATCGCGACATTTTTCGGCTTCTTCCAGCTGGGCGCCGTGATGTTGATGTGGTCGACGAGCACCACCTCGTTGCGTAGTCACCTCGGATGGGAAGGCGACGGCGGCGACTCCCAGTTCGGCCTCCTCGCGCTGTCGATCGGCATCGGTGCCGCTGTCGGCTGCTTCGCCATCGGCCCCTTCATCGACCGGTACGGCCCGAGAAACACGGCCATGCCCACGATGGTCGTCTACCCCCTCTGTTACATCCCCCTCGCGTTCCTCGACGGACTGGTCGGGGCGATGGTGATCGGCGTACTCATCGGACTGCTCCGCGGTGCCTTCGACACGGCGTTCAACACTCACGGTGTGCAGGTCGAGCGGTACTACGGGCGACCCATCATGTCCGCGTTCCACGCCGCCTACCCGGCGGGTGGTTTCGTTCTCGGACTCGTCGGCAGCGCCCTGGCGCGGCACTTCACCGACAGCCCGGCCGTCGCCTACATCTCGATCGGCGTGGTCCTGTCGGTACTCGGTGTCGTCTTCGGCAAATGGCTTCTCTCGCTCGACGAGTTGCTGCCTCCGGACCAGGACGAGATTCCGGGCGCCGCCGACCCCGCGCATCCGGGGAAGCGTTCGGCCACCACGGCGACGCTCCTGGTGATGATCGGATTCGGTGTGCTCCTGCTCGGATCGATGTTGAGCGAGGGCGCGGTTCTGGACTGGGGTCAGGAATTCGTTCGCCGCGCGGTCGGCACCACGGCGGGCCTGGCAGCGACGGCTGTCACGCTCTACTCGGGAGCGCAGTTCGTCGGCCGGTTGTTCGGCGACAAGCTGGCCGAGTATTTCGGCGCTCGACTCATCGTCGGTGCGAGCGGTGTCATCGGTGCCGCCGGTGCGCTTCTCGCGATGCTGGGTGGCTCGGCGCCGCTCGCCCTCACCGGCTTCGTGCTGCTGGGACTCGGCCTGGCGTGCATGGCGCCACTCATGCTGTCGGCGGCGGGGCGGCGCGATCCCGAGAATGCGGGGCGGAACATCGGTCTGGTCAACGCCATCGGATATGTCGGCATGCTCGTCGGGCCGGCCGCGATCACCGTCGTCGTCGACAACCTCGGTATCGAATGGATGCCGCTTCTGCCGGCCATCCTTCTCGCACTGATCGCGATCGGCGGTCCCGCGCTGATGCGCCTGGTGCCGCGCTACCACAAGCCGGCATCGGAGACGAGCAGGCACGAGGTCGCGACCGGGTAGGTCGTCCGGCACTTCCGGTTCCTGCGGTCCGGTACCTCTTCCGAGGTGCCGGACCGCCTTTCGTGTCGTTACCCGGTGATACGATTAACCATCCCCCGAGACGAACAGGAGACAGGTGTGCCTACCCGGAGTCCGCCGTTGAAGCGCGGTGAGCGCGGCTGGAAAGCAGCAACTTTCGTCATCTTCGTCGGAACGGGGATCACCTATGCTTCCTGGGTGACCCGCACCCCGGCCATTCGCTCGTCCCTGGGAGTCGGCACGGGCGACATGGGTCTGATCATTCTCGGTCTGTCGATCGGATCGATGGCGGGGCTGCTGCTCGCCGGTCCCGTCGTCGCCCGGATCGGTGCCCGTCACGTCATCGCGGCCGCGGCCACGGTCGCGAGCCTCGGCCTGTTCACGGTGGGACTCGGTTCGGGTGTCGCGATCGCGGCCCTGGTCGGTCTGGGACTCGCGTTCACCGGTGCGGGATTCGGCATGTGCGAGGTGGCCCTCAACGTCGAGGGTGCAGCGATCGAGAAGCGCATGGGACGCAGCTTCCTTCCGTCGCTGCACGGTGCGTTCAGTCTCGGAACGCTCGCCGGCGCGGGCCTCGGGGCGGTCGCCGAACTGCTCGATGTTCCGGTGCCGGTGCATCTCGGGGTGCTGGCCGTCGTGGTCCTCGTGTCGAGCGTGAGCGTCGTGGCGCTGCTCCCTCCGGCTACCGGACGAGAGGCCGGGCGCACCCGCCGTCGATCCGGCACGTCCGGCGGTCCGACCATCTGGCGGGACACCCGGATCGTTCTCCTCGGCCTGATCGCGCTGGGCATGGCGTTCGCGGAAGGCAGCGCCAACGATTGGCTTCCACTGGGAATCGTCGACGGGTACGGCGTCGGGTCGGCCACCGGCGCCGCGTTCTACGTCGTGTTCGTGGCCGCGATGACGTCGGGCCGCCTACTCGGCGGGCGCGTCGTCGACCGGTACGGCCGCTCTGCGACCGTCCGCTGGTCCGCGGCGCTCGCGGTGGCGGGGGTCCTGATCGTGATCCTGGCGGGGAACCTGGTTCTCGCCGCGCTCGGCTGTGCGTTGTGGGGTGTCGGTGTCGCTCTTGGATTTCCGCTCGCACTGTCCGCGGCAGCCGACTCGGGTGCCGACGCCGCGCGACGCGTCAGCGCGGTGTCGACGCTCGGGTACATGGCGTTTCTGGTCGGGCCGCCGCTCCTCGGGCTGCTCGGTGAGCAGTTCGGGCTCCTGCAGGCCTTCTACGTCGTCCTCGCCGGCGCCGTCCTCGCCGGGTTGGTGGCGAGTGCGGCCGGGGAAACCCGCGAGACGGAGGATTTTCCGCTCGCCGAGGAGTGGATCGGCTCGAAGTGATCACGCGTTCGCCCGGCCTCTGAGAACGAGGCCGGGCGAACCGTGATCGGATCACATCACACTGCGGCAGAAGCGATGTGGGGTGCCACGCGCAGCGCGTTGGCCGCGATGGTCAGCGCGGGGTTGAGCGCCGCCGACGACGAGAAGAACGATCCGTCCACGACCCACAGGTTGTCGACGTCGTGACTGCGGCAGTGGGGGTCGAGGACACTCGCCGCCGGATCGGTACCCGCGACCGCGGTTCCGCACATGTGCGAGTTCGTCGCGATCCCCATCCGCTCGGTGAGAATGATCGGATACCCCGCCTTGCGGACTGCCGTGGAGACGCGGCGAACCAGTTCACTGTGCGGCGCAGTGTTATTGGGTGTCCAGTCGACGATGATCCTGTCGCCGTCGATCCGGACCCGGTTGTTCCGCGCCGGCAGATCCTCGGTGGTGAGGTAGATGTCGAGGCTGCGATCCACCACCGCCTTCAGCGCCCACAGCGGAGCCCAGGGCCGTGCCCCCTTCACGTGCGCGGCCTGCAGTTTGCCGAGCATCTGCAGATTGCCGAGCGGGTACTCGTTGTTCGGGCCCGCGACGTACCAGTCGTTGATTCCCAGCGTCTTCTGCCACGCAGTCGTGTTCTTCTGGAACGGGTTGACGCCCATGAAGAACGTGCTGTTGTGCACCATGTAGTTCCGGCCCAGCAGCCCCGACGAGTTGCCGAGACCGTCCGGATTCCGCTCGTCGGCCGAGCGGAGCAGCAGTGCCGCGGTGTTGACCGCCCCTGCCGAGACCACGAACTGGTTGGCCGTGATCCGGATCGTGCGACCACGGAACTCGGCCTCCGCGGCGACGATTCGCGTGCCCTTCGCATCGGTGAGCAGACGCGTCACCTTCGCCTCGGTGAGCAGGCGCACCCGATCCGACTCGAGAGCCGGGCGCAGCGCGCGGTTCTCCGCTTCACTCTTGTGATCGGTCTGCGACGGGGTGCCGTCCGATGCCGTCGACTGCCGGCGATGCTCCTGCGTGGTCAGGTTCATGCCGTTCGGTGTGTGGAACGGATGCAGTCCCTGCTGGCGGAGGGAGGACGCGAATCGCTCGATCGTCGGCTCGTGCGGCAGCGGTGGCAACGGGTACGGAGACGACCGTGGTGGTTCCGTCGGATCCTCGCCGTCGATGCCGTGCACCTGGTAGAGGCGCTCCGCCTCGGCATAGAACGGTTCGAGATCGGCGTAGCTGAACGGCCACTTCGGTGAGATACCGTCGTAGTGCTGCGTCTCCTCGAAATCCGTGACGCGGAAGCGGGGGAGGCTGCCGCCGTAGAACTTGGTGTTGCCTCCCACCCAGTAGTACACGCCGGGCTGGAACGGCTCACCATTGCTGCCGTCGAACCACGGTTCCGCGGTCTTGTACCGGCCCTCGAGGAACATTTCCGCGGCCTGCGAGTTCTCCACCTCGCGGGGGAGGAATCGCCCGCGCTCGACGACCAGGACGTCGACGTCCCGATCGCGAAGCGCCCACGCCAGCGTCGAGCCGCCCATCCCGGATCCGACGACCACGACATCGGCGGTGACCGTGTCGGAGTCGCCCACATCGACCACCGCGCCCTCGCGCAGCGGTGAATACGCGTCGATCTGATCGTGTCCCGACGTTCTCACAGGTGCTGTTCCTTGGCTCGGGTCGCCCAGTACTCGTCCTGACGCTCATCCTCGATGTACGCGGGAACGGGGAAGTCCCACCAACCGGGGACCCACGGTCCCGCTGCATCGCGATCGGTCGGGATCTCGATCAGCGCAGGCGCTTTCGAGGCGAAGGCCTTCCGGTAGGTGCTCTCGAGGTCGGCCGGGTCGTCCACCCGGAACGATTCGAGGCCGAACGACTGGCCGAGCGCCTTGAAGTCGGGGCTGTACGGAGTGCCGTCGGGGCGATTGAACTCGGTGCCGATGTGCCGGCTGGTCTGCTTGCGCTGCCCACCGCGGATGGACATGAAGCCCGCGTTGTCCTGGACCACGAAGACCACCGGAATGTCGTGCTGCACGCAGACACCGATCTCCTGCGACGTCATGAGGAAGTCGCCGTCACCGAGCACACACGCGACCTGCCGGTCGGGGGCGGCGAGCTTGGCGCCGATCGCGGCGGGCACGGCCCAGCCCATGGACGAGAATCCGCCGGAGGTCAGGTGGGTGCGCGGGTGATACACCGGGAACGTCTGCTTCACGGCGCCCTGGGTGTTGCCGGAGCCGGCCACGATGATGCCGTCCCGTTCCATCACCGACCGCAGGCCGCCGAGGGGGCGTTGGGAGGTGAACGGGAAGCGGTCGGAATCGCGACGGCCGGCGAGCTTGGCCTCCCACTCCGCCTTCAACTGTTCGAGTTCGGCGAGGTATTCGGACCGGTCGGCGCTGCTGCGGGGGAGGGAGGCGACGATCGCGGCGACGGTCGGCTTGGCGTCGGCGACGATGCCGACCTCGGCCGGGTAGTTCTTGCCTATCTCGTGCGGATCGATGTCGATGTGGATGAGCTTGGCGGGCGGAATCGAGAACGTGACTCCCTGCGCGTAGCTGGAGGAGGACCAGTCGGTGAACCGGCATCCGATGGAGATCACCACGTCGGCGCGAGAGGCGACGGCGTTGCCCACGATCGTTCCGGTCTGGCCGACGCTGCCGGCGAACAGCGCGTGGTCCTCGGGGAACGCGCCCTTGCCGTTCCACGTGGTGACCACGGGGATCTGCCACGCCTCGGCGAGGGCGAGCACTTCGCCGGCCGAGTCGGAGGTGATGGCGCCGCCGCCGACGACGATCACCGGCCGGCGTGAGTCACGGAGCACGTCGACGGCCTTGTCGATCGCCAGCGGGTCGGGCTGCTGGAGGCCGACCGGCAGCCGTCGTGCGAGGTCGTGGAGGGAGACGTCGGCGGCCTCGGCCTGCACGTCCATCGGCACCTCGATGTGTGCGGGCCCCGGCCGACCGGTCAGCATGGTGCTGAACGCGCGGTGCATGATGAACGGCAGTTCCTCCACGCGGGTGGCGACCCAGCTGCGCTTCGACACTGCGTCGGTGACCTGCGGAAAGCCGTTGTCGGTGTGCCGCTCGAGTTCCTGGAGCAGGCCGCGCCCGCGCATGTGGGTGGGCGGCCCGCCGGTGATGCACAGCAGGCTCGTCGAGTCGCTGTACGCGGTCGCGAGGCCGAGCACGGTGTTCGCCGCGCCCGCCCCGATCGACGCCACCGCGGCCATCGGCTTACCGGACACCCGGTAGTACCCGTCCGCGAGGTGCGTGGCGCTCTGCTCGTGGTAGACCTGGATGAACGGGATCTCGGACCCCTTCTCCAGGAATGCATCGGTGAGCGACCAGATGCCGTGGCCCGGAATGCCGGTGACGTACTCGACGCCGTACTGCTTCAGGACCTGGGCGACCACCTGCCCGCCGGTCAATTTCGCCATGATCGTTTCTCCTTGCTGTGTCAGTTCGCTACGCGGGCGGCGTAGCGCAGTCCCTGCTTGGTCAGTCGGCGCACGTTCGGCTCCGACAGGTCGGCCGGTGTGTGGCCGATCGAGTGGTAGAAGACCCGGCCGGCGCCCCACTGGCGCACCCACGCCACCGGGCTGCGCAGTCCCTCCAGCCAGGGCAGGTGCTCGCCGCTGAACTCGGTCTCCGCGAGTACCCGGTTGTTCGGGTCGACGTGCATGTAGTACTGCTCGGACGCCACGGCGAAGTCCTCGACACCGGCGGTCACCTCGTGCTCGCGGTCGGTGATGCTCACCTTGTACGGCTGTGGGAAAGCCTCTCCCGCAGGATGTTCGACGAAGTCGCCGCCGAGGAGGAAGTGGTACTTCAGACTCGCCCGGAACGCGGCGGCGGCGCCGTGCCACGCCGCGACCCCGGTTCCTGCCGCGACGGCGTCGAGCAGGTTCTTCTCCTGCGAATCGCTCAGGTCTTCGGTGGTGAGCGCGTTGTTCCAGCCGAGCACGATCAGGTCGTATCCGGTCAGGTCGCGATCGAGGGTGAAAATGTCCTGCGACTCCTCGACCTGGTAGTTCAGCTCGGAAAACAGTTCGCGTGCCCATGCGGCGATGTCGTACGGATGGTGGCCGGGCCAGCCGCCGTAGAGGTAGAGGACCTTGGTCATGAGTGCTCCCATGGATGGTGAAACCGGAAATGGTGAAACGATTAACTTATGGTGGTGAATCGTATCACCGGCTGGAGCGCTGTCAATGGGTGATGTCGAGGGGAACGCGGAGAGCGTCCAGACGCGGACTAGGATCGGTCTTTGCCCATTGTGCGCTCCGGTGCGCAACGGCCGGGTGTGGCCGATGATCGCCGACGAGGGAGTACCACTTGGTCACGATGAAGGACGTCGCCCGAGCGGCCGGGGTATCGGTCGCCACCGTCTCCTACGCCTTCAGCAAATCGTCGAAGGTCTCTGCGACACAACGGGAACGCATCTATTCCGTCGCCGCGGAACTCGGCTACGCCGGCCCGAACATCGCCGGGAGCAGTCTGCGGTCGGGGCGGATCGGCGCGGTCGGCGTGATCGTGCCCGACTCCCCGGTGCAGGCGCTCGAGGATCCGTCCGTGACCCTGCTGATGAAGGGCATCGCGGAAGTCGGGAACTCGGCCGACATCGCCCTCACTCTGTTTCCGGCCTCGCGCGGTGGATCCCCGGATTCACCACCGAACTCGCTGGTTCTCCGTGGGCTCGTGGACGGCGTGGTCATCCACAACGTCCCCGACGGTCATCCTCTGGTCGAGGCGATCATCGCGCGCGGTATCCCGGCCGTCGTGGTCGATTCGCCGCGAAGCGCGGGACTACCGTTCGTGGCCATCGACGACCGGCACGGCGCCTACCTGCAGATGGATCACATCCTGAGCCTGGGTCATCGACGCATCGGGATCATCGTCGACAAGCTCGGCCAGGACACCGAATGCCGGATGGTCACGGCGGACGACGTCGATGCGGCGACCGAACGCAACGCGCGAGAGCGGCTTGCCGGTTATTTCGCCGCGGCCCGCGACCACCACCTCCCGGTGGAGGAACTGTCGATCGTCGTGGCGGGCAACATCGATCGCGCCGCCGGTGCCGAGGCCACCCGGATCCTGCTCGACGCCGCTCAGCCGACCGCCCTCGTGGCGACGTCCGACGTGCACGCGGTGGCGGCGTGGCAGGTGTTACGCGAGCGCGGACTCGCCGTGCCCGACGACATGTCCGTCATCGGGTTCGACGACGCACCCGTTGCAGAACTACTCGGTCTCAGCACAATTCATCAACCGATCGTCGAGAAGGGCCGCGCGGCCGCGACGATCCTGCTCGATCGACTGGGTGGCGGCACCCGCACACGATCGTTGATGAAGACGTCACTGGTCGTCCGCACCAGTACCGCGCCGCCGCGCGAATGATGGCGATGGCCCGCGCGGGCCGGGCGCCATCCCGCATGATGGATCGATGACGAGTGCGGTGCCGCGACTGGGCGTGACGTTCATCCCGACGATCGAACCCGAGCAGTTGAAGGACTTCGTGCGGGTGGCCGAGGACAGTGGCCTCGACGAGATCTGGTTGTGGGAAGACTGTTTCAAGGAGAGCGGCGTGGCTTCGGCCGCCGCCGCACTGGCATGGACGGAGCGAATCCACGTCGGTGTCGGGTTGATGCCCGTACCGTTGCGCAACGTCGCGCTCACCGCGATGGAGATCGCCACGCTCACCCGGTTGTTTCCCGGTCGAGTGATCGCGGGCGTCGGACACGGGGTGCAGAGGTGGATGGAGCAGGTGGGCGCGCGGGTGGCGTCACCGATGACGCTCCTCGAGGAGTATGCGGTGGCGCTCCGTGCCCTCTTGGACGGTGAATCGGTGAGCACGGACGGCCGGTATGTCCGGCTCGATCGTGTGAAACTCGACTGGCCTCCCACCGAACGGGTCCCGTTGATGCTCGGCGGCGAGGGGCCCAAGTCGATTCGCCTCGCGGCACGTCTGGGTGACGGTAACCTCGTCACCTCTGCGGTCGGTGACGACGACATCCGCAGGACCCGCGACCTGATCGTCGAGGAGATCGGCGACGAACGGGCGTCGTCGCATCGCATGGTCGTCCCGAAGATCGCCGCCACCGGCGAGGGAGCGCGACAACGGGTGGACGAGGAACTGGCGCGGTGGGAGAAGCCGGCCGACACGGGAATCGGGATCGCCGGCGACGCGACCACCATCGCCGAGGAGGTGCGAAGGCTCGCGCGCCTGGGCGCGACGTCGGTGGCCTTCGCACCGACCGAGGACGAACCGGACCTGCTGGGATTCGTCGAGTTCCTCGGCCGCGCCGTCAAGCCCCTGCTCCCCACGTGAGTGGCAAAGAGTGCCCGGGCACACTTTGCCACTCACGTGCGGGTCAGTGGCTGGTCGGCCAGGTGTCGGACAGGGTGTAGCCGGTCGGGAACGGGTCGGCGGGGTCGAGTCCGACCTGGCTGAGTTCGGTGATGTACGCCTGGCCGCTCACGCGGGGAACCACGGCGTCGTACGTTCCGACCTTCGTCAGTCTGTCGATCCGGCTCTCGAAGCGACTGCCGATCACCGATTCGTGCACGAACTTCTCCCCGACCTCGATGAGGCCCTTCGCCTTCAGCACCGCCAGTCGAGCGGACGTGCCGGTGCCGCACGGCGACCGGTCGAGCCGGCCGGGGGAGACCACCACGGCATTCCGGGCGGTCAGCACCCCGTCGGTGCGGGAGAGCGGGCCGACGAACTCGGTCTGGGTGATGCCGGCGAACTCGGGATTCGTGGGGTGCACGGCAGGGATCTGCTCGGCGGCGGCGGTCTTGAGCTTCTGCCCGAGGTCGCAGATCTCGCGCGCCTCGTCGGGCTGCAACTTCAATCCCAGCTGGTCGGCGTCGGCGAGCACGTAGGCCATTCCGCCCCACGCCACGTCGACGGTGAGGGTGCCGTAGCCGTCGAGTTCGAGCGGCACCCCGACCTCGTAGGCGAACGCGGGCTGGTTCTCGAACTCGACGCTCGTCACCTTGCCGTTCTCGCAGGTGCAGCGAATGCGGATGAGTCCGGCGGGTGCTTCCAGCACGATGTCGGTGATCGGTTCGACCATGGGAATCATGCCGGTCTCGAGCAGCGCGGTGGCGACACACATGGTGTTGCTGCCCGACATGGCCGGGTACTCCGTGGACTCGGCGATGACGTAGCCCATCTGGGCCTCGGGATCCGTCGCCGGGACGACGAAGTTGACGCACTGGGTCACCGAGCCCCGCGGCTCGTGGAGCAGAAGCTGCCGGAGGTCGTCGCGGTGCTCACGGAAGTGCTTCATCTTGTCGAAGACCGTGGCGCCGGGGACATCGCCGATTCCGCCGGTGACGACGTTGTTGATCTCGCCCCCGACGTGACACTTCACTACGTTGACTACTCGACTCCAGCGCACGATCTTCCTCCGTGTGTTCGTCTGCGTTGCGGTGGCCTGGTTCCACCCTGCCAGGGGTGAACTTCTCTTCGCCTGCCGGCGAGAGGCGAGGCCGGCAGCGGGGGTGACTGCTGCCGGCCTCTGCGCACGTGTCGGGGAAGGGTCACTCCGTGATGAACGCGCGCGGTCTTCTTGGTGGTGACTAGCGGGCGTAGGTGAGTCCGGTCTCGGCGATGAGCTTGGTGAGCTCTTCCTTCTTGTCCGCGGGCAGCTCGCCGTACGGTGCGCGGGGCACTCCGAGGTCCACGCCGACGGCCTGCGCGGCGGCCTTGGTGGCCACGGCGTAACCCTCCTTGCCGAGGAAGTCGAGGACGTTCCACAGCCGCTTGAAGATTTCGAGGGCCTCGGTGTACTTGCCGGCCTTGGCGAGTTCGTAGATCGCGACGCACTCCTTGGGCGCGAAGTTGGGCGCACCCCAGATGGAACCGGCGGCACCGGCGGAGAAGGCGGGCAGCACGATCGTGTCCCAGCCGACGAAGGTGTCGATGGCGTCGCCGAGGTTGAAGATGAGGTCGAAGGCCTGCTCGATCGATCCGGACGTGTCCTTGATGTACTTGACGGCGTCCGTGCGTTCCAGCAGTTCACGGTAGAACGGGCGGTCGAGGTTCATTCCCGTGACACCCGGCAGGTTGTACGCGATCACCGGGATGTTCGCCGCTTCGCCGACGGTGGCGAAGTACTCGATGACCTCGTGGCGCGTGGGGGCCTCGTAGAAGGGCTGCACCAGCAAGACGGCGTCGGCGCCCGAGTCGGCTGCGTGCCGGGATAGTTCGATGGCCTCCGCGGTGCGGGTGGAGCCGGTCTGCGGTGCGACGGGCACGCGGCCGGCGGCCTGGTCGATGACGACCGTGTTGACGAGCTTGCGCTCGTCGAGCGTGAGAGCTGCGAACTCTCCGGTGCTGCCGCCGGGGACCAGGCCGTGCAGTCCGTTCTCGATCAGGAAGTCGACGTGGTTGCGCAGTGCGCCCTCGTCGACGGAGCCGTCCTGGGCGAAGGGAGTGGAGACGGCGGCGAGGATGCCACCCAGCTTCTTGGTCATGTCGTGTCCTTGTTCGGTGGTGGTGGTCGATGCCCGTTGTGGGGTCCTCGACTGGTGAACTTCCGGGAACTGCTCTGGCCTTCGACAATTGTTAGATTGGCGATTGTCGACAAGAGAACGATCTCAAATCTAAGGTCGATCCGCGGTGGTGTCAAGGGATCAGCCGGGGTTCTTCGGCCGCTATTCACCCACGGTGACGGGATCGCGGTGGAGGGGCTCCGCCGCCACCCTCGCATCGACTTTCCGGCCTGCGGTTTCGTGCAGCGTCGCCGCCGCCACGATGGCCATCACGCCCGTCACGATCAGAATGACCGACGGTGACAACGGACTGCCGGTTGTGGCGATCAGATAGGTCGCCACATACGGTGCGGTGCCGCCGAAGACTGCGACCGAGATGTTGAATCCGATCGAGAATCCTGCGTACCGAACACGACTCGGGAAGATCTCCACCATCGCTGCGCCCGACGCGGACATGAACATGGCGAGGCAGATCCCCATCGCGGCGTGCGCGACGACGATTGCGGGGACATTCCCCGTCGCGAACACCATGAACGCGGGATAGACGATCAGCGTGCTCGAGACGGCGCCGAGGATGATCACGGGTTTGCGACCGTAGCGGTCGGAGAAGCGGGCGAACACGAAGATGGCGACCGCCGCCGAGCACAGGCAGGTGACCGTCGACGCGGAGGCCAGACCGAACGAGAATCCCACTTCCGACTGCAGATACGTCTCCATGTAGACGAAGATGAAGTAGAACGCCGCGGCCTGCAGCGCAATACACCCGACCACCTGCAGGATCTGCCGGCGACTGGTCGTGAGGGCGTCCTTGACCGGGGACTCGCTGACTTCGCCCGAGGCCTGGAGTCGTTCGAATTCCGCTGTGTCGCTCAGCTTCAGGCGAATGTAGAGCCCGACCAGTCCGAGCGGTCCCGCGATGAGGAAGGGGATGCGCCAGCCCCACTCGAACATCGCTGCCTCGCTCAGCGCGGCGTTGAGGCCGAGGATGAGGACCGAGGCCGCCGCGTTGGCGAGATAGCTGGAGCAGTGCCAGAAGCTGACGGTGCGCGCCCGTCGACCGCGTTTCGCGGATTCGACGAGGAACGTCGCCGCACCGCCGGGTTCGCCGCCGGCGGCGAAGCCCTGGATGATCCGCAGCGTCACGAGCAGGGCCGGGGCTGCGAGGCCGATGCTCGCGTATCCCGGCAGCAGGCCGACCGCGAACGTCGACAGCGACATCAGAATGATCACCGTCGCCAGGATCTTCTTGCGCCCGACCTTGTCTCCGAGTCGTCCGAAGACGAAGCCGCCGATCGGGTTCATCAGGAACGCGACCCCGAATGCGGCGAACGTCGCCAGCAGGCTCGTTGCCGGGTTCTCGGAGGGAAAGAAGATCTGGCCGAGCAGGACGGCGAGAAATCCGTATGCCGCGAAGTCGAACCAGGTGATGAAGTTTCCGATCGCGGCGGCCGTGATGGCCCGCCGCATCTCGGGACCGTGCAAACCGCCCTGTACTTCCGTCATGTGTCTTCCGATCGATCGAAGTTTACTGTCGACAATCTGTGTGCGGGGTAGTGCTGAACGAGAGTGCGTGTCGGGGGTGTGCTCAGTTGCAGCGGGAGGGAATGAATTCCCCGACCGCATTGGGCGTGGTACCCCGACGAGGTGCGTTGGCCAGTCCGACGGTCACGGGCCCCAGTGCCGGGTCGACGGCGTCCATGATCGACCACGGCACCCGGAAGACCCGTCCCGGTGAGGCGGCCCAGGGCAGCAGCGTGGTCGCGACGACGCGACCCCGCTGCGAGACAGTCACCTTCGGGAACCGGACCAGCTGATCGGTCCACAGCAGCAGGCGCTGTCGTGGTGGTGCCGGGTCACCCGCCCGGAGCACTCCGGGGGAAACCCAGCGGAACGGTGGGGCCGCGAGGATGCGCACGGCGACCGCACCCGGATCGATCGCTTCGCCGGCGTCGAGGAACGCGGCGACCCGGTCTGCGACGAACGTGCCGTCGAGGGCAGCGATGTCGGCGGTGTCGACCGGGTGCAGGACGTTGCCCGCGGCGAAGACACCCGGCCGGCTGGTGCGCAGAGCGGTGTCGACCAGCGGTCCCTTCGTTCCGGGGTCGATGGCGATACCCGCCGTGCGCGCGAGTTCGTGGTCCGGGATCCAGTCGCCGGTGAAGACGACCGTGTCGCATTCGACGATCTCGCGTGCGCCGGTGTCGAGATTCTCGATCTCTACCGCCTCCAGATTCCCGCGACCGATGATCCGCACGACGCGGGTGCGGGCGGCGATCGGGAGCCGGAACAGTGCCTTACCGGCAATGTTGAAGGCGGCGTAGGACTCCGGCGACGGATACTGCGTCGTCATGAGCACGGTCCTGCATCCGGCGTGCTTCAGCGTCATGACCGCGGACCAGCTCACCAGTTCGCCGCCGACGACCACCGCACGTGTTCCGACACGTCCGTGGTGCAGGTGCACGATGTTCTGCAGCTGTCCGGTGGTGTAGACCCCGGACGGTCTGTCGCCGGGAATCATGCGGGCCGGACGGGCACGCTCGCGGGCACCGGTGGCCAGGACGAGCGCCCTGGACTCGATGCGGAGGAGACCCGCGGGTGAGGTGACGTCGAGCGCGCCGTCGGGATGCACCGCCGTCACCATCGCATTCGGCATGATGTCGGCGCCCGCGGACGTCGCCTCCCGCACCAGGCGTTCGGCGTAGGCGGGGCCGCCGATGAACGTGTGCATGTCGCGGATGCCGTAGCCGGGGTGATCACAATGCCGCGGGATCCCACCGGCACGGCTTTCGCGGTCCAGGACGAGGGCCTGGCGCCCGTGGACCTTTCCGAGTTGCGTGGCCGCGGCCAACCCGGCGGGACCCGCGCCGACGATGGCGACATCGGCGGTCACCACGGTGCGTGAGGTGTCGGGCGCGCTCATCGGACGGCTTCCTTCCGGGTCTCGGTCGCTTCGGGCGAACCGGCGGGGCATCGGTGTGCCTCGACGAGCGAGCCGACCTCGGCGCCGCAGAAGAAGCCCTGGCACCGGCCGTTCATCGCCCGGGTGCGGCGACGGAGCCCTTCGAGTCCGGCCGGGGGGATCAGCGACTGGTACGCGTCGCGGATCTCACCCGCCGTGACGCGCTCGCAGAAGCAGACGACCCTGCCGTATTCACTGTCACGCGCGATGAGTTCGGCGTCCTGATACGGGCGCGTGAATGCTTCGCCGATGTTCGGCATCCGGGGTGGTGGTGGCAATTCGGTGCGTGCGCCGTCGAGAACGCCTGCCTTGGTGAGCAGTTCGCCGACGTACTCGGCCACCGCCATACCGGACGTCAGTCCGGTCGAGCGGATTCCGCCGACCAGGACGTAGCGCTGATCGTGGTCGACCTCGACGAGGTAGTCACCGTAGTCGGTGGCGGCACGGAGTCCGGCGTACGTGGCGGTGACCTCCTCCTCGAGCAGGCGGGGCATCAGCGTGCCGCCCTTGCCCAGCAGGAACTCGAAGCCGGCCTCCGACGTCGCCGTCGCGGAACGGTCGGTGAGGTCTTCCGCAGTGGGCCCGAGCATCACGTTGCCGTAGATCGTCGGGCTGACCAGAACACCCTTACCGCGCGATGTCGGGACGGGGAGCACAATTTTGTCGATCAACGGCCGCGCGAGCTTGTCGTAGACGAGCAGTTCGCCGCGCCGCGGGGTGACGTGGAATCGGTCGTAGCCGAATTCCTTGTCGATGTAGTCGGCTCCCAACCCGGCGGCGTTGATCACCCACCGCGCGCTGATGTCGCCGCTCGACGTGTGCAGGATCGTCCGCTCGGGCTGGACGGTCACGGACTCCGCACGGGTCCGCGTCCGCAGTGTCACCCCGCGGGCGACGGCGTCGGTGGCCAGCGCGAGGTTGGTGGTCCAGGTGCAGATGATCGACTCGTCGGGGACGGTGAGCCCGCCGAGCGCGCCGTCACCGAGCGCGGGCACGAGTCGGTAGACCTCGTCGGCGTCGATGATGTCGCAGTGGGTGTAGCCGTTGTCGGCTGCCTTGTCACGCAGGCCCGGCAGTGCGGCCAGTTCCTCGTCGTTCCATGCGACGAGGATGGCGCCCGACCGTTCGACGGGAATCCCGGTCTGCTGTGCGTATTCGGAGAGCAGCGTGTAGCCGCGGCTCACCATGCGGGATTCGAGCGTGCCCGGCTTCGCGTCGAATCCGGTGTGCAGGATCGCCGTGTTCGCCTTGCTCGTCCCGTCGCCCACGTCGTCCCGCGCCTCGACGAGTGCCACGGTGTGGTGGTATCCGGCCAGTTCCCGCGCGATCGCCGAGCCGACGATGCCCGCACCGAGCACGACGAAATCGTAGTCGGGGGGCGGAGGGGTGTCAGTCATCGCTTTTCTCCTGTGGCAGCGCCGCTCGTGCGGCCGTCCGCCAGTGGTGTCGGAATTCTGCCGCGCGGTCGACCGACCACCGCGGCTCGTAGGTGGTCGCCGGTTCCCAGTCGGCTACCGCGTCCTCCAGGGACAGGTCGGGGTTCAGTGACAATCTGGCACAGGCCGCCGCACCGAGAGCGGTGGCGTGGGGCGACGGATAGACGTCGAGGGGGATCTGGGTCAGATCGGCCGTGGCCTGCATGAGGCGGCGGGACCGAGTGAGCCCGCCGTCCACCCGCAGCCGGGTGAGGGGAGCGCCCAGGTCACCTTCGACGGCAGACACCAGCTCTGCCGTCTGCGCCGCCAGCCCCTCGAGGACGGCGGCCACCAACCGGGACCGGTCGGTGGACAACGTCATCCCGGAGAACGACGCCGTCGCGTCCGGCCGCCACCAGGGCGCGGCGAGACCGGCCAGCGCGGGCACGAAATATGTTCCACCGGAATCGTGCGCGGCCACACTGTCGAGGTCGCGCGCCGACTCGATCAAGCCGAGGTCCTGGATCCACCGGATGGCGGAGGCGGCGGTGTAGGCCTGGCCGTCGACGCAGTACGACTTCTTCCCGCGCACGTTCCACGCGACGCACGACGCCAACCCGGCGGCCGAGCGGACCGGGAGCGTGCCGGTGTTGGCCAGCAGGAACGCCCCGGTGCCGAACGTGCACTTGGCGGTCCCCGCATCGAAGCACCGCTCCGCCAGGAGAGCCGCCTGCTGATCGACGACGAGACCGCCCACGGCAGCGCCGGATCCGAAGACATCCGTGGTTCCCACGACGACGTCGTTGGCGACGATGGCAGGCATCCGCTCGGCGGAGAGCTCGAACAGATCGAGAAGCTGCGGATCCCACGCGACCGTGTCGAGGTCGGTGAGCAGCGAGCGGCTGGCGGTGGCGGAATCCGTGACGAACTCCCCGGTCAGGTAGTGCACGATCCACGTGTCCGTCGTGGTGACCACGCCCGATGCTGTGGCATTCTGCCGTAACCACTGCATCTTCGGCGCCGAGAAATACGGATCGAGCACGAGGCCCGTCCGCTGTTCGACCCACGACTTGGACTCGGACTTGTCGCGGCACAGCTGATCCGACCGGCGGTCCTGCCACACCACGGCCTGGCTGAGCGGGCGGCCGGTGTCCGGGTCCCACACCAGGACGGTCTCACCCTGGTTGGCAAGGGACACGGCGGACACGGGCACACCCGCTTTCGCGACCGCGCTCCGTCCCGCTTCGAGGACCGAGCCCAGCAGTTCCATCGGGTCCTGCTCCACGCCGCCCGCAGCGAGATATGCCGGACGGACCGCTGTTTCGGCGATCGCGAGGACGTCGCCGTCCTCGGAGACGACGACAGCCTTCGTGCCGGACGTGCCCTGGTCGATGGCAAGGACTGTCACGCGCGCTTCCTTTCGAATCGGATGGTTGGACCAGATCTAGTCGGTCCGAGTGCGAAAATCGAACTCGTATCTCGCGGTCGTGTCGTCGACCCGCCACACGTCGACGTTGCCGTCCCACAGCGTCACCAACCAGCACTCGCGCCCGCGCGACGGCACGACCATGGTGGCGTGCGCCCAGGGCGACGCCGTACCGCTGCGCAGGTCGATCCGCCGGATGGCTCGTCCGACCGCGTCTTCCGGCTCTGCCGGCTCCCACGTCCCCCACGCGGTGTCGTGGCGGCTCGGCGCCGTCACGCCAGGCTCACGATGACGTGCTTGAGCCGGGTGAATTCCTCGAGTCCGGCCGCGCCGCCCTCTTTGCCGTAGCCCGAGCCCTTGAAGCCGCCGAGCGGTCCTTCCGGGCCGACCGCCATGTGGTTGTTGACCCACACGACCCCGGACTCGATCGCGTTGACGTTCCGCAGCGCTCGGCCGATGTCGCGGGTCCAGACCGACGCGGCGAGTCCCTGCTCGACCGCATTGGCCTTCTCCAGGGCGTCCGCCTCGTCCGTGAACGTCTGGACCGTCGCCACCGGTCCGAAGATCTCTTCCTGCACCAGCTGATCGTCCTGTCGCAGACCGTCGATGAGGGTGGCCTCGTAGAAGTAGCCGGGACCGTCGACGATCCTGCCGCCGGTCACGACCCGTGCCTGGTCCGGCCTGCCGTCGACGAGCTCTGCCACGCGGGTGCGCTGGCCCTCCGAGATGAGAGGTCCGAGAACCGTCGAACTGTCGGCAGCATCACCGATCCGGGCCGCGCTCAGGCTTTCGGCGAGCGCCGCGACGAACGTGTCGTGGATGGTCTCGCTCACCAGCAGCCGGGTTGCCGACATGCACTCCTGGCCGGCGTTGAACAGGATGCCGTTGGTGATGATCGGGAGTGCGGCCTCGAGGTCGACGTCGTCGTAGACGACGACGGGAGCGTTCCCGCCCAGCTCGAGCACCAGCCGTTTGGGCGTGGCACCCGCAGCCTCGGCGATCCGCTGTCCGGCGGACGTCGAACCGGTGAAGGAGACGAGGTTGACGTCGGGGTGACGAACGAGAGCGTCCCCGACCACACTGCCCTTGCCGTGCACGACATTGAGGACACCCGCGGGCAGCAGCTGTTGCGCGAGCTCCGCGAACCGGGTGGTGGCCAGCGGGGTCAACTCGGCCGGCTTGACGACCACGGTGTTGCCGGCGACCAGTGCGGGGGCCAGCTTCCAGACCGCCTGCCAGAGAGGGAAATTCCACGGCGTGATTCCAAGGACGACGCCCAGGGGTTCGCGCCGGACGAAGCTGGTGTTGCCGGCGGTGAATTCGCCGGCGGCCTGCGTGGACAACGCCCGGCCCGCGCCGGCGAAGTGCCGGAACGCCGCGACGATGCCCGGAAGTTCGTCACCCTTCGCCGCCGTCGTCGGCTTGCCGGCGTCGAGGGTCTCGAGGTCGGCGAGTTCGTCCAGGTTCGCCTCGAGGAGGTTGGCGAGGTCGTGCAGAATCTGCGAGCGCTCGCCGGGTGTCTTCGCGGCCCAGGCGGGGAACGCTGCGCGGGCCGCATCGACGGCGCGATAGCCGTCCTCGACGGTCGATTCCTGGAGTTCGGCGACGACCTCGCCGGTGGACGGGTTGCGGACCTGTCGCATCTGCTCGGAGGATCCGGCCACGGCCTTGCCGTCGATGATGTTGGTGACGGAACGAAGCGTGGATGACATGAAGTTCCTTTCGAATGTGGGTCGGTTGTCAGGCAAGTGGGCTGTCAGAGGTGTCCGGCCTGGGTGTCGATGGACTTACCGCGCCTGCTCTTGGGGATCATCATGTAGATGACGGCGCCCGACGCGATGACCAGCAGCATGCCGAGGCCGACATGGGTGGGGTCGGAGTAGATCAGGAGCGCGCAGAGCACGACCGACCAGGCGATCGCCAGGATGAAGATGACCGGGCTGACGATGCCGTAGTGCCACGGGTGGGACGGCAACTTGCGCTTGATCAGTCCGTAGAAGCCGACGACGACCACGACACCGTAGGCCATTCCCCAGGCGAGTGCCGTCATCGCTGCGAGCACGGACAGCAGCGAGGACCACAGTGCGAACACCACGGAGATCGCGAAGATCGTGAGGGTCGCGTTGATCGGGATCCGCTGGGCACTCACCTTGCGCAGCCAGGAGGCCGCGGGGATCTGGCCGTCGCGTGCCTGCGACCACAGGACGCGAATACCGGTGAGCTGCAACATGACCAGGGCGGCGAACAGGGCGACGATCGCGACCGCTTCGAAGATGTTCGCGAACGCGGTGCCGACCGCGGTGTCGAGGATCAGCTTGACCGGGGTGGTGCTCTCCATGACCGCCGGGAGGTCCTGGATGGCGAGCATGATCAACGCGACCATGAAGATGCCGACAACGTAGGAGGAGACGTTGGCCATCACCGATGCCATCGGCGCCTTCCGGGCGGCGTCCTTGGTCTCCTCGGAGGCGTTTCCGGTCGCGTCGAACGACGAGATCGCATATGCGGGAAGGATCATCGCGAGAAGGAAGGGGACGAACCAGTTGCCGCCGGTGGTCGTTCCGCCGGACTCGCTCAGGAACGACAGCGGCTGGGTCGGATGCTTCACGATCAGCAGCACGGCTACCAGTGCGACGACGCAGAGTACTTCCGCCACCACGCCGATGTTGTTGAGCACGGCAGCGACCTTGACTCCGGCGATGTTGATGACGGTGCCGAGCACGATCAGGCCGAGCGCCCACGGGAGGGCGTCGGTGTTGTCCTCGAACGTGACGCCGAACCAGCCGGCGACGAAGGGGGCGATGCTCACGGCGACGGTGGTGACCGCGACGGTGTGCGCGATCAGCAGCCACCATCCGGTTTGCCAGGCCAGCCACGGCTTCCCGGTGATCCGCCCGGTGATCTGGTACACGCCGCCGGCCAGTGGGTACGCCGAGACGAGCTGCGCGACCGCGAGTCCCACGGTGAACACCTGGAGGCCGCCGCCGACGAGGAACGACCAGAACGACGCAGGCCCGAAGAACCCGAAGCCGACGATCAGGGTCGTGAAGATTCCGGAGGCGATCGCGATCGAGGTGAACTGGACTCCGAAGGCGGAGAACAGCCCCAGCGTTCGGTTGAGTTCCTGCTTGTAGCCGAGCTTCTCCAGATAGGCGGAATCGGTGTCCGCTCCGGAATCGAGGAGCGGGCGGTCGGGCTCGGTGGGCGGTTGAGTGGACACCGGGGGCTCTTCCGGGGTTATGGCCATCGTGACCTCGCTGGTCTCTGTCGCGGGTATCTCGGCGGGGGATGTGCCGAGACGAGGTTCGGTTGTCGTGGAAGAAGGCGACTGGATGCACCGCGCTTGTTCTACTGTCGACAATCTACCACAAATCGGTGTGACCTCAATCACCAGTTGTTTCGGCCTGGATTACCTTTGCGTCAACCGCGCCCGAGGCGACGGTCGCCGGCACTCAGATCCACGAGGGAGCGCGCGGTGTCGTGCCCGAGGTGCTCGAGCCGGGTCGCCAGGGCGAGGAACACCTGTGCCGTGGTGACGGCGTCGCCCAGTGCGTGGTGGGGATCGACGACGGGCAGGCCGAGCGTGTCAGCCAGCCATTCCAGGTTCGGCTCGCACCGGTGCTGTCGCGGCGCCACGCCGACAGCACGGGCGAGGGCAGCGGTGTCCACGACCGTCGGCCGGAACTTCAGCCCGCTGTCGCGAAAGGCGCGGGAGAGGAAGGCCGTCTCGACCCACGCCGCGTGGGCGACGAGGACACGGTCGGTGAGGAGATGTCGCAGGACGCCGACGGCCTCGCTCAACGGTGGGGCATCGGCGACGTCCGCCTCCCGCAGAGTGTGGACGGCCACGGCCTCCGGGCGAATGTCGCACTCGGGGTGGACCAGTCCGTAGACACTCTCCGCCATGACGATGCGACCGTGCCGGACCACGACGGCCCCGTAGGACACGATGGTGTCCCGCACGAGATCCAGTCCGGTGGTCTCCAGATCGACGACCGCGAACTCGGCGTCGCGCCACGGGCACACCAGAGTGTCCGGGCGGCGGAACCTCCGGTGTGCCCTCATGGAAGGCGCGCCACCCATTCACTTTCCAGCCGGTTCTGGACCTCGGCCACCGCCCGGAACGATTCACGCAGATACCGGCGAGTGAGCGTGTCCAGTTGGTTGGGCGCGACCCACGTCGTCGCCACTGTGCTGCCCTTGATGGCCTCGATCTCGCGGCCCAGAATCAATCCGTACACGTACTCGAACGCGCGCACCAGCGTCTCGGTTTCGTCCGCGGTGAGCAGAGCGGCGGCCTCGCCGCGCCGCAACCGGGTGAGAGTGGAGCCGCGATCGTCTCCGGTGACCACGGCGATCCACCGGCCCAGGGAGGCGATCGGCACGAGTCCGCCCGCCTTGAGGTCGAGGTGGCCGCGGTTGGCGCCGGAGTGCTCGACGACGAAGTTGCGCACGAACCCGACCGGAGGTCGCCGGGACGTGGTGAAACGCAGCAGAGCCGACAGATACTCGCGGCTGCGGGTGGTCGCGAGCATGGCGTCGGACACCGAGCGTCCGAGCGACATCCCGCTGACGGGTCTGCTGTCGGCGATCATCGACGACAGCAGCAGAGCGTTCTTCTGGGTGGGATTCGTGATCCACGACGTCGCGGCGGCGACCGCGTCGGTGCGCGAACGCGCGAACAGGGGGTTGGTCGCGTTGGCGCCGTCGGCGCAGCGGGGCAGGCCGCAGCGTTCCATGTTGTCCAGGACGCGCCCGGCCCAGTTCTGCAACTTCCGGGCGGGGGAGTCCGTCCCGGGCAGGTCTTCCCAGACCAGGCCGGTATCGACGTCGGACTTCGGGAGGGGTTCGCGGCGGGCCACCGAGCCGAGAAGCAGCCAGGACGTCCGGTGGGGAACGTGGTCGTCGCCGACGTCGGTCAGCTCGACGAGCCGCCTGATGATCGCGTCGATCACCGCGGACATCAGGCCCGCGACGTGCATGACGGACGCGCCGGTGTCGTACAACTCGACCCAGGTTCCGGGGAGCAGGGCCGCCGCGGCCGCCAGGTCCTCCACTGTGGTCGCGTCGTCGATCGCCCGGCGGACGACCAGGGGATTGCGCACTTCGGCCGACGCGAGGTCGACGACGCGGAGAACCCCCACCGGTCTGTCACCGGTGCCGGTCACCACCAGGTGGTGCACCCCCGACTCGACCATCGTCAGGAACGCATCGCCCACGAGAGTCTCGGCGGGGACGGACCGGGCGGGGAACGAGGCGATGACCGAGGCCGGGCTGTGCGCGTCGACGTGCCCGTCGGCGAACGCCCGCCGGAAGTCGTTGTCGGTGACGATGCCGATCGCTCCGCCCCGGTCCATCAGCGCGTACGACTGGCCGGCCTCGGTGATCACGGACGCGGCCTCGCCCACGGTCGCATCGGCGGGGCACCAGACGACCGGACGCATCTGATGCCGGGCCGCCCGCAACACCTGATCGACCAAACCGGAGCGGGCCAATCGTTCCCGCGTGACGAGGGTGCCGTAGTGCCCGAACTGGAGTCGCTGCGGGTGCCGCAGCACCGGCCGCGGGTCGGGGAAGCGGTAGCAGAGTGTGTCTTCGGAGGCGCGGACCGCGAGAGGCGGAGGCAGACCGGACAGCACCGAGATCTGCCCGAACGTTTCGCCGGGGCCGAGGAGATCGACGACCCGGCCACGGTCGATCACCTCGACCTCGCCGGTGCGGACTACGAAGAAATGATCGAGTGGGGCCTGGCCCGCCTCGACGATCCGTGCGCCGGCGGCGAAGTACTCGACCTCCACCGTCCGAGCCAGGGCATCGAGGTCGGCGGAGTCCAGCGCGTCGTAGGGCGGCTGACTGCCGAGGAAGTCGACGTACTCACGCATTCGACGGTTGAGAACCGTCGACTGGAGCGGTTGCGGCCGGGGCGGCGTCGGTCGAACCGTGGACGTGCCGGTCGATCTCGCGGGTGATCGCCTCGAGGTCGCCGGTGTCGATGATGGTGAGCAGGCGCTCGTGTTCGGCGACGACGTCGTGGAGATCGGGGAACGACTGATGATCCGCCGAGAGGAACAACTGGAGCTGGGATTCCCAGCTGCGCCACAGGTCCAGTAGGAGGCCGTGCTCGGACAGTTCGTAGATCACCCGATGGAAGCTCATGTGCGCGTCGATTGTCCGGGTCAGGTCACCGTCGTCGGCGCCCCGGGCCATGTCCTGGAGGGTCCGCACGATTCTGGTCCGGCCGGCTCCCGACAGGCGTGGCAGTGCCAGCTCGATCGCGTAGGGCTCGAGCCGTTTGCGCAGGCTGGCGATCTCGGCCATCCCTTTCGCGCTGACCTCGGCGACGAACGCACCCTTGTACGCGATCTTCACTACGAGGCCTTCGTCGGCGAGGATGCTCAGCGCCTCCCGCAGCGGCGCCCGGCTGACGCCCAGGTCGGCGGCGATGTGTGCCTCGCGGAGCTGACTGCCGGGGGCCAGGGTGCCGTCGAGGATCGCCGTGCGCAGGACGCCCGCGACCGTGCCCGGCGTGGTGCGCTGATGGATCCGCCCGAGGGAGATGTCGCCGTCCTCGCGCCGACCCACAGTCGATCCCGGTGGACGATTCGGTGACAGTGTCATCGGGTTGTCCTTTCTGATGGTGGTTGATTCGACGTTGACCACGCCGGGAGCCTCTTGTCGACAATAGATCAACAGTGCGGAGCGGGGGAGCGTCCGAGCCGGCTACTCGCCGTTCGCGGACACGTAGAAGTGGCCCCGTTCGAGCACCGGATCGAGTATCCCGGTTTCCAGTTCGTTGGCCGCGTCCTCGAATCCGGCGGCGTCCCGGTGCTGCCCGGGGTAGCCGATCAGCGCTTTGACCTGGGGGGTCATGAAGTAGGCGCCGGCGAGAATCGAGGACAGCGGATCGAACGTGAACTTGTCCTCTGCCCACATCCGCTTGATCTCCGCGCGCAGGTCGTCACCGTGCAGATCGGCTGCCTCGGAGACCGCGGAGAGGACCGCGTCGAAGACGTCGGCCCGGGCAGCCAGCGCCAGATTCAGGTAGCGGAGGTACTCGTCGGCCTCGCTGGCGGCGGGATTCTCACCGGACGCGGGGATCAGACAGTCCGCGATCCGCAGCAGCGTCGTCAGTTCGGTGTCCGTGAGCGGCCGCGGCGGTGCCGTGTGCCTGCCCGGTACCGACAGTCGCCGTTTCGGTGCCGACTGCAGGTCGAGGGGTGTGGTGCTCATGCCGATGCCTTCCGTGCGTTGACGTCTTCGACGACCTTCTTGCCCACCCGCAGGGCGAGGGCGCTGATCGTGCAGGTCGGATTGGCGGAGCCGGACGTGACGAAGATGCTGCCGTCCGCGATGTAGAGGTTGTCGACATCGTGGGCCCGGCCGTGCGAATCGACCACGGACGTCGCCGGGTCGTCGCCCATCCGGGCCGTCCCGAGGAGGTGCCCGGGCTGGTCGACCCACAATTCCTGCGTGAAGATCTGCTTCGCGCCCGCGGCCTCGTGGAGTTCGACCATGCGGTCGACGGTGTACTTCAGGATCTTGCGGGTGTTCTCGCTGACGCGGTACTCGACCTTCGGCGCCGGCAGGCCGTCGGCATCGAACTCCTCGGTGGAGAGGGTGACCCGGTTGTGTTCCTCGGGCAGATCCTCCACGTTGGCCGCCCACAGGATTCCGTTGGACGCCGCGCGCGCGACATCGTGGATGGCCGGTCCCCACAGGTCGTCGAAATCGAGTTGCCGGTGGGTCTCGATCGTGTTCAGCGGTCCCGGAGTCGGGAGGGCGTGCAGCTTGGCGCCGCGGACGAATCCGCGGGAGGTGTCCGTGTCGTAGAACTGCATGGAGTGAATGAGCTGCCCGGCCGGCCCGCGCCAGCTCTCCAGGTTGTCCTCGTAGTACCCGATGGCGGTGCAGTTGGGGTGCAGCATGAGGTTCCGGCCCACCTGGCCCGAGGAATTCGCCAGGCCGTCCGGATGCTTCTCGTCGGCCGACAGCAGCAGGAGTCGCGGTGTTCCGATGCCGTTCGCGCAGACGATCACTGCCCGGGCCGGCTGGAAATGGACGGCGCCGGTGCGGTCCACCCATTCGGCCCCTGCGGCGCGGCCGTCGTCGCCGGTGACGATCCGGCGGACACGCGCACCGGTCTCCACGCGGGCGCCGGCCTGCTGCGCCTGCGGCATGTAGATCAAGTCGAACGAGGCCTTCGCGCCCTGCGGACAACCCCATTCGCAGACGCCCCAGCGACCGCACTGCTCGAGTGTCTTGTTCTTCTGGCTGGGAATCGCGTTGGTGCCCGGCCACCAGTGCCAGCCGAGCTTGTTCGCGGCTTCGGCCGCTTTCATGCCGGGCTTGCCCAACGGGTGTGGCGGCAACGGGTATTCGAGACCCTCGGGGTAGGCGGTGTCGCCGTCGACTCCGGAGACGCCGATGAATTCGTCGACCTCGTCGTGGTACGGCTCGAGGTCGTCGTAACTGATCGGCCAGTCGTCCGCGACGCCGTCGAGCGTCTTGACCCGGAAGTCCGAGGGCAGCAGCCGTGGCCATTCGGCGCCGTAGAAGATGGAACTTCCCCCGACGGCGTTGAACATCACGGGCCACATGTCGGATTCCGTCACGTCGACGGGGTAGTCGGACGGCAGGGCACGGACATTCGGATCGTGCGCCCAGTCGTGCTGGATGAGCAGTTCCCACTCGGGGTGGTTGGCGGGGAAGTCGCTGGGGTTGACCCAGTCACCCTGCTCGAGGCAGAGGGTGCTCAGTCCCGCCGTGGCAGCTGTGTGCGTGACCACCGCGCCGGACGGACCCGCGCCGATCACCAACACGTCGACAACGTCGTGCTGGGTGACATCGGAGTCAGTGGAAGTCATCGGGGTCGACCTCATTTCGTCTAATTGTCGACATTACATCAATGGTGATGGGAGTCACGTCGGCTGTCAAATGGGATTGCGGTGGGAGCCCGAGGCGGCAGGGCTCCCACCGCAAGACTGGGCGATCAGGCTCCGGCGAGAACGCCGCCGTCGACGACGAATGCCGTTCCGGTGATGGCGGTGGAGTGGTCCGACAGCAGGAAGGCGACGGAGTGCGCGATCTCGATGGGGAGGATGGCGCGGCCGATCGGCTGGAAGTCGGGGAGCCCGGCCTCGAGTTCCTCGCGGCCGCCGAGTGCCGTGTAGTGCGGGACGTTCAGCGGGGTGTCGACGAAGCCCGGGCAGAGGGTGTTGGCGCGGATGCCCTGCGCGCCGAAGTCCAGGGCGATGGCCTTGGTCAGCGTGAGCACGGCGCCCTTGCTCGCCGTGTACGTCGTCAGCAGTTTCTCCGCGCCGATCGAGTTGATGGAACCGAAGTTGACGATCGACCCGCCGCCCACCTTCAGCAGCTCGGGAATCGCGTACTTCGACCCCAGGAACACGCCCTTCACGTTGACGTCGAACGTCTTCTGGAAGTCCTCGACCGACGCATCCAGAATGGTGCCGGGCTTCAGGATGCCGGCGTTGTTGACGATGCCGTCGAGCTTGCCGAACGTCGCCACCGTGAAGTCGACGAGGTTCTTGACCTGCTCTTCTTCGGTGACATCGACGACGCGGCCGATCAGGCGATCGTCGTCGACCTTCAGCTGGGGAAGGCTGGACTCGGAGTGCACGGTGGCGACCACCTGTGCCCCCTCGTCGTGGAGATGCAACGCCGTGGCGAGGCCGATTCCTCCGCCTGCGCCCGTAACGATGACTGTCTTGCCCTGCAGCAGCTGGCCCATGGTGTTCTCCCTCGAGGGTCATGTGGATGTGGAAGCGCGTAGACGCGGAAGCGATTGACTCTTTGTCGACAATCGACCAGGCAAGTGTGCGCCCTCCCCGGACGATCGGTCAAGCGTGGATCTGGATTCGTTCAGCGCTTGACCTCCAGGCGAGAGCGTCCTAGATTTCTAGTCGATTGTCGACTAGAGCACATTCAGTGCCCGGTGCGCTGCGCCGCACACCTCACGCCATCGATCGAAGGACGAATCCCATGGCACCACAAGCCCGATTGCTGCACGAACGCCTGGCCGCCGTCGTGAGCCAGCTCCGGCACGGCGAGATGATCTACGTCGCGGACGCGGGAAGCGGCACGTCTTCCGCGAGCCTTGTTCCACTGTCGCCGCAGGTCGAGACGATCGATCTCGGCATCGCACCGGGATTGCCGTCGGTCGGGGATCTGCTGTCGGTGCTGTGCGAGGTGGGGGATTTCGAAGCAGCCATCGTCACCGAGGACATGGTGACCGCCAACCCCGAAGCCCGGAAGTTCGTTTCGGCACTGGTGGGTGAGGAGAACGTCCACGAGCTGCGGTACCTCCCCGAGTTCTACAACCTCCGCGACCGGGTGAAGGTCTTCGTCCAGACCGGCGACTACTCGGTGCACGGCAACGTCGTTCTCGTCGCGGGCTACCCGAGCCCGCCGATTCCGCTGAACTGGCTCACGTCCCCGACCTGGTTCGAGGACTTGCCGACCGCACCGTCGTCGACCGATCCGGGAAGTCCGGAGGCCTGACATGCCCTTCTTCGACGGTGTCAGGAACAAGGTCTACTACCGGCAGTGGGAAGCCTCGCAGCCCTGGGCCCGGATCCTGCTCCTGCACGGATTCGGTGAACACTCCGGTCACTATCACCGGCTCGCGGGGCAGCTGAACTCGGCCGGTCTGGACGTGTGGGCGCCCGATCACCTCGGCCACGGACACACCGGCGGACCGGCAGGGTTCTTCCCTTCGGTGGACGAACTCGCTTCCAATGCAGGAGTTCTCGTCGACGTCATGGCCGGCGACGGGCCCGACCTGCCGGTGGTCGTCCTGGGTCACTCGCTCGGCGCACTGACCGGGGCCCTCCTCTCGGTTCGCACACCGTCCCTGCGCACCGGATTGATCATGACGGGAGCGCCCCTGTGGGGTCTTCCGCGTGAGGCGCAGGGCCGGACGGACCTCGTCATGGCGAAGGACCGGTCGTACCTCGACGCACTCGAGAACGATCCGCTCGGCTTCGACACGGCTCCCGCCGAACCGAACCTCTGGCAGGCGCTCACCGTGGCCGGAGGAAAAGTGCGGGCGTGCCTGCCGGCGGTGACGATGCCGATCCTGTTGGTCAACGGCGAATTCGACGCCTTCGCAACGCCCGACCGCGCCGCCGAATTCGCGCGGGAACTGCAGCACGGACAGAGCGTCGTCATCCCCGGCGGCTACCACGACATTCCGAACGACGTCGCCCACCGGGCGGTCGCGTCGCTGATGATCGAGGCGATCTCGGGATGGTGCCGGACCGTGCATCCACTCCCGGCGGGTTCTCGATGAGCACACCCTGTACCGGGGCCGTCGCCCCACGAATCACGAGGAACCCATGAGAAAGATCTTTCTGGCCTGCCCCTACAGCCATGCCGATCCGGCGGTGACGCACGAGCGGTTTCTCGCCAGCAACGAAGTCGCGGGATACATCGTCGAATCCGGCCATGCGGTGTTCAGCCAGGTGTCGATGTCGCATCCCGTCAACCTGACTTTCACCGGAAAGGACAACACGGCGATCGGCACGATGTGGGGGCCCGTCGACCGGGTGTTCATGGACGCGATGGAGGAGCTGATCATCCTCGACCTCCCCGGATGGGACCAGAGTTCCGGCATCACACGCGAGATCGAGTTCTTCGAGAGCCGGGACAGGCGGGTGAGCCTGTGGTCCGAGGCCTCCGCCGAGTTCGTCGCACCCGACAGTTCCGCGGTCCGCTGACAGTCGTCCAACTCCGCATGCCGGCCGGTCGTTTCCGTGGGACGGTGGACGGGTAGCCGACCGGTGCGGCGGAGCAGACGAGATGACGACGGAGGACCATGAACCCCGAGATCCATCACGAGCCCAGCGAGATCAGCTACGACGAGCAGTTCTACCCGGCGCGCCCTCGGCCGTTGAAACCGTCGGTCCGCCGTGCGACCAGGGTCGATGCACAGACGGGTGAGCCCGTGCCGGACAACCCGAACTATGTGGAGTGGCTGATCAATCAGTCGATCCTGCACGATGCGAAGTTGATCGCGGAGCAGCTGTCCGGCAAGGGCAGCATGTGGCAGAACCCGTATGCCGACCCGAATCCGCGCGCAGCGGTGGAGCGGGGATCGGTGTGGTTCACGGCGTACCCGATTTCGATCATCACGGCACCGGGTGCGAGTTTTCTGAGTTCGCTCGGCGACGAGTCGTTGTGGCAGGCCTTCTCCGAGATCGGGGTGACGGCGGTGCACACGGGGCCGGTGAAGCAGGCCGGCGGGATCAACGGGTGGCGGGCCACGCCGTCGGTGGACGGCCATTTCGATCGCATCAGCATGCAGATCGACTCGGCCTTCGGGACCGAGGAGGAGTTCCGCAAGCTCTGCGTCGTCGCCGCAGCGTACGACGGCATCGTCATCGACGACATCGTCCCCGGTCACACCGGCAAGGGCGCCGACTTCCGGCTCGCCGAGATGGCGTACGCCGACTACCCCGGCATCTACCACATGGTGGAGATCGAACAACAGGATTGGCACCTGCTTCCCCGCGTGCCGGAAGGCCGGGACTCGGTCAACATCGACGCCGACACCGAGGCTCAGCTCGCCCGGGCCGGGTACATCATCGGTCAACTCCAGCGCGTCATCTTCTACGAACTCGGTGTCAAGGAAACCAACTGGAGTGTGACCCCCGTGGTGAAGGGGGTGGACGGCATCGAGCGCAGGTGGGTGTACCTGCACTATTTCAAGGCCGGGCAGCCCTCCATCAATTGGCTGGATCCGTCGTTCGCGGGCATGCGGCTCGTCATCGGGGATGCCTGCCACTCCATCGCGGACCTCGGTGCGGGCGCGCTTCGACTGGACGCCAACGGATTTCTCGGGGTCGAACGCCGGACCGAAGGACTGCCCGGGTGGTCGGAAGGGCATCCACTGTCGGAGGCGGCCAATCACCTCATCGCCAGCATCGTGCGGAAGATGGGGGGATTCACGTTCCAGGAACTGAACCTCACCATCGACGACATCAAGGCGATGGGCACCACCGGAGCCGACCTGTCCTACGACTTCATCAATCGTCCCGCCTACCATCACGCCCTCGTCATGGGGAACACCGAATTTCTCCGGCTCACCATGAACCTCGCCCGCGATCACGGTGTCGACGCCGCGTCGCTCGTCCATGCCCTGCAGAACCACGACGAGCTGACGTTCGAACTGGTCCACTTCGCGACGCTGCACAAGGACGACGAGTTCACGTACGGCGGTGAGTCGGTCACAGGGTCCGATCTCGGCGATCGCATCCGTAAGGATCTGTGCGAGCGGCTCACCGGACGCTGGGCCCCGTACAACCGCACGTTCACGACCAACGGGATCGCCTGCACGACCGCCAGCGTCATCACCGCGGCGCTCGGCATCCGCGACCTCGACAGGATGGATGCCGCCGACATCGACACCGTCAAGCAGGCGCATCTGCTCCTGGCGATGTTCAACGCGCTCCAGCCCGGTGTCTTCGCCCTGTCTGGCTGGGATCTGTGCGGGCTGCTTCCCGTGCCGTCCGAGGACGTCGCCGACCTTCTCGCCGAAGGGGACACCCGCTGGATCAACCGCGGCGCGCACGACCTGATGGGGGTCAATCCCGATGCCGCCCGGTCGGAGTCCGGCATCCCCCGGGGCACCAGCCTGTACGGGAGTCTGCCGGTGCAACTGCAGGATCCGGCGTCCTTCGCTCGCGGTCTCGCCCGCATCATCGACATCCGGAACCGGTTCGGCATCGCCACCGCGGTCCAGCTCGACGTGCCCACCGTGTCGCACAAGGGGCTGCTCGTCATGGTCCACGAACTGGCGGATTCGAGTCTCGAAGTCACGGTTCTCAACTTCACGTCCGAGGAGATCGCCGCGACCGTGCAGTCCCAGTTCCTGCCGGCCGGATCGCCCGCGGTCAACCTGTTCACCGACGAACAGATCGGCACCGTCGACGAACTCCACAGCTTCCCGATCTCCCTCGCGCCGTACGAGGGTGTCCCCGTCGTCGTGAGGGCGGGCAGGACCGACGACGCGGGCTGAGAACGGGCACGATTCGGGCTCCTTGTTGCCCTGGAGCTCGACCTCGGCGAAGACTGAACTCATGGCCCGCACACAGAGCGACGCCGAGTTCCACCAGCTACGGACTCCACGGGCCGCGGCCGTCGCCGGTGTCGTCTTCGGTGTCCTGTTCGCCTCCAGCATCGTCCTGCTGCGGAGCGCGCTGCCCGGCGAAGCCGCTACCCCGTGGTTACGCCACCAGACGCAGATCACGGCGGCCCTGATACTCGCACCCTTCGCGGGCATCGCGTTCCTGTGGTTCATCGGCGTCATCCGCGACCGGCTCGGGAACCTCGAAGACCGATTCTTCTCGACCGTCTTCGTCGGCAGTGGGCTGCTGTTTCTCGCCATGACGTTCGTGTCGACGGCAATCGCCGGCGGGCTCCTCGCCGTCTCCCGGCTCACCAACGTTCCGCAGAACGACCTCGTCTTCTTCGGGCGCGAAGTGATGTTGCATGTGAACAACGTCTACGGGGTTCGCATGGCCGGGGTGTTCATGATCTCGCTGGGAACCATCTGGCTGCGCACCGGACTCATGCCGCGATGGCTGGCCGTCGCCACCTACCTGCTGGCACTCGCCCTGCTCGTGGTCGTCAGTTTCAGTCTGTGGGTGACGCTGGTCTTCCCGGCGTGGGTGACGGTGATCAGCGCGTACATCCTCACCGTGGATCGACCGCCGTCGAGTCCCCCGGACTGACCGCTCTTCTCGGGCGCGAGGTTCTCACCCGGTACGGGTGATGTGGCGCGGGGGCGCCGCGAGCAACGTCAGGACTGCGATTCCCCCGATGATGCGAGGAGAGACAGATGACGGACGCGAAACCCAACATCCTGGTCATTTGGGGCGACGACATCGGTATCACCAATCTCAGCTGCTACAGCGACGGGCTGATGGGGTACCGGACACCGAACATCGACCGTCTCGCCGACGAGGGCATGAGGTTCACCGACTCCTACGGTGAGCAGAGTTGCACGGCCGGTCGCGCGTCGTTCATCACGGGGCAGAGCGTGTATCGCACCGGCATGAGCAAGGTCGGAATCCCGGGCGTCGACGTCGGATTGTCGCCCGAGGACCCCACCATCGCCGAACTCCTCAAGCCCCTCGGATACGCCACCGGACAGTTCGGGAAGAACCATCTCGGCGATCTGAACAAGTATCTGCCGACCGCTCACGGATTCGACGAGTTCTTCGGCAACCTCTATCACCTCAACGCCGAGGAAGAACCCGAGCTCCCCGACTACCCGAGTGCACAGGACTATCCCAAACTGCACGAGGTGATGATGCCGCGCGGTGTCCTGCACTGCTGGGCCACCGAGGAGGACGCCGGCGAGGTCGATGAGCGGTACGGGCCGCTCGGGAAGCAGCGCATCGAGGACACCGGTCCGCTGAGCAAGAAGCGGATGGAGACCATCGACGACGAGACGGTCTCCGCCGCAATCGACTTCATCACGAAGCAGAAGGAAGCGGACACCCCGTTCTTCGTGTGGATGAACACCACGCACATGCACCTGCGGACCCACACGAAGCCGGAAAGCGTCGGTCAGGCCGGGCACTGGCAGTCGCCGTACCACGACACCATGATCGATCACGACAAGCACGTCGGCCAACTGCTCGACGCGGTCGACGAGCTGGGTCTCGCCGAGAACACGATCGTCATCTACAGCACCGACAACGGTCCTCACGCGAACACCTGGCCGGACGGCGCGACCACCCCGTTCCGCAGTGAGAAGGACACCAACTGGGAGGGTGCGTTCCGCGTCCCCGAGGTGATCCGCTGGCCGGGCAAGATCCCCGCGGGCAGCGTGTCCAACGAGATCGTTCAGCACCATGATTGGCTTCCCACCTTCCTCGCCGCCGCGGGGGCACCCGAGGTCGTGGAGCAACTGAAGACCGGGCACACGATCGGCGAGAAGACGTTCAAGGTGCATATCGACGGCTACAACCTGCTCCCGTACCTCACCGGGGAGGTCGAGACGTCCCCGCGCCGGGGAATGGTCTACTTCTCCGACGACTGCGACGTGCTGGGCATCCGTTTCGACAATTGGAAGATCGTGTTCATGGAGCAGCGGGCGCAGGGCACCCTCGGGCTGTGGGCGGAGCCGTTCACCCAACTGCGGTTGCCGAAACTGTTCAACCTGCGCACCGACCCGTTCGAGCGTGCCGATATCACGTCGAACACCTACTGGGACTGGTTCCTCGACCACGACTACATCGCCATCTACGGGACATTCATCACGAGTCAATTCCTCGAGACGTTCAAAGAGTTCCCCCCGAGACAGGAGCCGGCGAGCTTCACGATCGACCACGCGGTGGCGAAGCTGCACGCCTTCCTGGCGAAGGACTGACCGCCGTGGGGGCCGGGCTGGGTGGTTCCTGGGCGGACGGATCGACGCGGTCCGCGATCGAGGACTTCGTCGGGCGGGTGACGACACGGGGACCGGACTTCGTCGAGCCCGCGGACCGGGTGGCAGTATTCGACAACGACGGCACACTCTGGTGCGAGAAGCCGATGCCCATCCAGCTCGACTTCACCATCCGGCGCTTCGCCGAGATGGCCGCGGGTGACCCCGACCTTCAGCAGACGCAACCGTGGAAGGCGGCCCACGAACACGACCTTCAGTGGCTCGGTGCGGCGATGGTCAAGCACTATCGGGGCGACGACGGCGACCTGAAACTGTTGATGGGCGCAGTCACCGAGGCGTTCGATTCGATCACCGTCGAGAATTACGACGCGCGGGTCCGGTCCTTCTTCGACGACGCGGACCATCCGACACTCGACCGCCCGTATTCGGGCTGCGGATACGCGCCGATGGTCGAACTGCTGCGCTATCTCGAGGCGAACGGATTCACGATCTACATCGCGTCCGGTGGTGACCGGGACTTCATGCGCCCGGTCGCCGGACGGCTCTACGGGATCCCGCCGGAACGCGTCATCGGTAGTGCCCTCGGCCTCTCGTACCGTGAAGGGGCGGACACGAGCGACCTGCTCTACAAGGCCGCGATGGACTTCTTCGACGACGGGCCGGAGAAACCGGTCCGAATCTGGAGCCGGATCGGGCGACGGCCGATCCTGTCGGTCGGCAACTCCAACGGTGACCTGCCGATGCTCGCGTTCTCCGGGCTACCCGACCGCCCGGCGCTTCGGGTGCTGATCCTGCACGACGACGCCGATCGCGAATTCGACTATGTCGCCGGTGCGGAGCAGGCCCTCGAACACGCACGAGAAAAGAACTGGACCGTGGTAAGCATGAAGAACGATTGGACGAGCGTCTTCTCGCCGGCCGTCACCTGATCAGGCAGAAGGGAAGGCGTGTTGGATACCCAGACCGTCTCCGAAGTCCGGCACATCCCCGCTCAGACCTTCACGATGGGCTCGGATCGGCACTATCCGGAAGAAGGTCCGGCACATCGAGTCGCGATCGACGCCTTCGCCATCGAGGCCCACCAGGTCACCACCGCGCAGTACGCCGCGTTCGTCCGGGACACCGGTTATGTGACCGTCGCCGAGCGGCCGCTGGACGCCGCCGACTTCCCCGGCGCTCCCGCCGAGAACCTGCAACCGGGATCGATGGTGTTCACGCCCACTCGGGGCCCGGTCGATCTCCGTCACCTCAGTCAATGGTGGACCTGGACTGTCGGTGCGTCCTGGCGACATCCCACGGGACCCGCGTCGACGATCACCGGCCGCGAACAGCATCCCGTCGTCCACGTCGCCCACGAGGATGCGGCAGCGTACGCCCAGTGGGCGGGGCGCTCCCTCCCCACCGAGGCGCAATGGGAGGCCGCGGCGCGCGGCGGACTCGACCACGCCGAATTCACCTGGGGTGACGCCCCCGAGAGCGAATCCCCTCCGCTGGCGAACTACTGGCACGGGGAGTTCCCGTGGCGCGCGGACCCCGGGTACGGCACCACGACCGCCGTCGGTAGCTTTCCGCCCAACGAATACGGTCTGTTCGACATGGCGGGAAACGTGTGGGAATGGACCGCCGACTGGTTCTCGGTTCGCCACGCCGACACAGCGGAGTCGTGCTGCGCGCCACGCAATCCGCGTGGGCCCGGCATGTCGGAGAGCTTCGACCCCCGCCAACCCCAGTTCCGGGTGCCCCGGCGGGTGATCAAGGGCGGATCGTTCCTGTGCGCCGACAGCTACTGCCGGCGGTACCGGCCCGCCGCACGGCGGCCGCAGATGGTCGACACCGGGATGAGCCACATCGGATTCCGCTGCGTCACGGCCTTACCCGGATCAGATCAGGACCACCACAGCGAGTAGCGCGAGCACTGTGACGACGCTGGACGTGACGACCGCGGCGAACGTTGCCGGAGCGAATTCCCCGGATTCGATCTGCCGGCTGATGACCCGGTAGCGGACGGTGCCGTAGGCGGACACCAGTAGCCCCGCGCCGATCAGGATCAATCCGGCAGCCACGGCGTGGCCGCCGCGGTGCGGTGCGAACTTCGCGACCGCCACACCGAGTGCGGCGACACTGATACCGGTGCGATGCCAGGCGAGGTAGGTTCGCTCGTTGGCGAGATGGTCGCGCGCGGTGCTTCCCTCGTTCGGCTGCGTGGGGCCGAAGATGTTGCGGCTCATGCGCCGCTACCCAGGAAGCCGATCTCCGACAGGCGCGACTGGTACCCGGACTCGCCGCCGGACAGTCCCGAGATCCAGACCAGGACGCGGTCGGTGGGTGCGGGTGTCCGGGCCACGATCTGGGTGACCCCGTCGCCGAGCGTGGCGGCGCCGATCACCTGGGTGCGATCGATGGTCGGCCACGCGACAGGCACGGTCCGGATCTCGACCGTGGTGCCCGGTGTCGGGGAGTCGATCAAGACGGTCCGCAGATCGACGGGCCCGGGAAACGACACGATCAGACCCACTCCTCGCTTCGTCGCCGACAGTTGCTGCGGGTAGCGGTCGGTCGCCCAGGATGTCGCGGGGTTCGCGTCGACGGCGAGGGAGGCGGTGGCACCGTTGTCGGGGAAGCGCAGGGGGGAGTAGACGGCCGCGGACGACGGGGTGAGCGGTGTCTGAAGGGGGTCCGGAACCGGTGCGATCTGGCTGAGCATGCTGTCCGCGACGGCGGCCGGGGGAGCGTCCGACGAGGTGAATGTGGCGCCCGCCGCCCACCCGGCGGCGCCGAGCGCGACGACCAGGGCGAGTGCGCCGCTCAACGCGGGAAGTGGCGCGTTCGGCCGGGGGGCCCGGTTGGCGGGTGCCGGGCGGGCTCTCTTCGTGGTGGCAGCGAATGCGGATGCCGAGCGAGCCCGCGCGTCCGCCAAGATGCGATCCAGGGCGTCGACGACCGCCTGCGCGGTGGCCATCCCGGGCCGTCGAGCGAGGGCGTTCATGGCCACGTCGGACAGACGTCGTGGAATCGCCGGCCGCACACGATGCGGCGGGACGACGGAACCGTCGCCACGCCTGCCGGCCGGGGGCAGTCCGGCTGCCAGGGTCGCGCCGGACGAGGACAGCGGCCACGTGCCGAGCAACAGGGCGTACAGCAGCGCCCCGAGTCCCGCGACGTCGTCGGCCGCGCTGCCGTCGGCGAGGGTGGCGGGGAAGGCGAGGACCGCGAGTCCTTCCCGGGAGATCCGCACCCGGTTGGGATGATCGAGTGAGATGCGGGCACCGTAATGGTGTGCGTCTGCGGTCGCGGCGGCGAGGTCCCGCACGGTACGAGCGGCATCCAGCGGCCGCGGAACAGTGCGCGCGACATCCGCGACACGCCACCCAGGCGTCCATTCCGCGACCACGGCGATCCGGTCACCGACCGCCGCGATGTCGTAGACCTGCGCGATCCGCCCCTCGTGGCTGAAGCTGGTTCCGGTGGTGTTCCGGCAGAACCGCACCACCGGATCCGGGAGTGGGTCGGTGGCGCGGACGTGCGCCGAGTCGACGAGGCTGAGCGAGACGTCCCGGCGCAGTTCGGTGTCGTGCGCGTGCCACCACTGCACCCAGTCGGGGCCGGCGAACCGGCCGAGGAGCCGGTATCGGGTGGCGACGAGCATGCCCGGGGCGAGCGGATCCGGGCCCTGCGGCGAATGCGGCGGGACCCCGGACACCGGCGTCGCTGTCATCTACTCACCCGGCTCTCCCCGACCCGAAAAACCCTGTCAGGCAACTCTCACCCGGGCAGCAGCGCAGACGTTCGCGCCGCACCGGGCCTAGTGCTGATCATCCTCGGATGCGGCGCGAACCGTGTGCTTTTCGTTCGACCTAGCCGAGGACGTGCTCCGCGTATCGCGCGACCGCGAGTACGAGGTCGTCCGAGTGACGGGGGCCGATGACCTGCAGACCCACCGGCAGACCCGCAGCGGTGCGGCCTACCGGGATGCTGATCGCCGGCTGCTGCGTCAGGTTGAACGGGTAGGTGAACGGGGTCCACTGCGGCCAGCTGGTGAAGTCGCTGCCCGGCGGGACGTCGTAACCTGCCTCGAAAGCCGGAATCGGGACGGTGGGTGTGAGCAGGACGTTGTGCGTCAGGTGGAATTTGCCCATCGTGATGCCGATGTCCGCGGCGACCGCGCGGGCGTCGAGATAGTCGACCGCGCTGAACTTCTCGCCCCGCTCCCAGATCTTGCCGAGCCCCGGGTCGACCTTGTCGCGCGCACCCTCCGGGAAGTTCTTCAACATGGCCGCGGCCCCGGACGCCCACAGCAGTTCGAAGGCCTCGATCGGATCGCTGAAGCCGGGGTCGGCGGCGGTGACCGGCAGACCCGCGGCGTCGAGGGCCTGCACGGCGCGGTCGACGATCGCCCGGACCTCCGGATCGACGGTCACATAGCCGAGTGTGGGGGAGTACGCGATGCCGAGTCCGACCACGTCGCGGCCGATCTCGCCGCGGAAGGTGGTCGGGAACGGGGCGAGCGACGTCGGGTCGCGCGGGTCGGGCAGCGACAGGATGTCCATCAGCAGTGCCGCATCCTCGACCGTGCGGGTGAGGGGGCCGGCATGCGCCAGCGGCCCGAACGGGCTCGCCGGGAACAGGGGGATGCGACCGTGGGTGGGTTTGAAACCGACGACACCGCAGAATGAGGCGGGGATGCGCACACTGCCGCCGCCGTCGGTGCCGACGGAGCAGGGACCGAGCCCCGCCGCGACCGCCGCGGCACTGCCGCCCGAAGATCCGCCGGCCGTCTTGGTCGGGTCGGCCGGGTTGCGGGTGATCCCGCACAGGGCGCTGTCGGTTACGGCCTTCCACGCGATCTCGGGGGTCGTGGTCTTGCCGAGGAACACCATCCCGTCTTCGCGGAGCCGGGCGGCCACGGGACTGTCGACATTCCACGGCTGGTCCTCGTCGACGGCCTGTGATCCCCGGAGCGTCGGCCAGCCGTCGGTGAGGAAGATGTCCTTGATCGAGATCGGAACGCCGTCGAGTAGTCCCTTGGAGTAGCCGGTGTTCCAGCGCTCCTCGGACTTCCGGGCCTGCTCGAGCGCCCGCTCCTCGTCGACGAGGCAGTAGGAATTGATGGTGCGGTCACGCTCGGTGATGGCGTCGAGCATCGCCTGCGTCGCTTCCACCGGCGAAAGTTCTCCGGACGAGTAGGCCGTGACCAGTTCGACGGCGGTCATGTCGGTGGGATTCATGAGAACTCCTTCAGCCTGGACGTTCGGGCCCTGTCTTCATCGGCTCGGTACGTACCCGAGGTGCTTGTCAACTACGTTCTCGAGCGGGTACCCCGCAACCCAGCGTTCGAAATTGTCGGTGAACACGGTAACGAGGTCATCTCGCCAGCCGGCGAAGTCGCCCGAATTGTGGGGTGTGATCGAGACGTTCGGCATGTCCCAGAGTGGATGGCCGGCGGGGAGCGGTTCCGTGTCGAACACGTCGAGCGCGGCGCCCGCGATCGTCCCCGCCCGGAGCGCGGTGACGAGGTCGTCGGTGCGGACGAGCTCACCGCGTCCGACGTTGACGAACCGGGCGCCCGGCTTCATCGCGGCGAACGTCGAGTCGCGGAACATGTGGCGGGTCTGCTCGGTGAGCGGTGCCACCGCGATCACGTAGTCGGCGACGGCGAGCTGCTCCGGGAGATCTTCCGTTGCGGTGACCGACCCGAAGTCGGGATCGGCGTTGCGTGCGGTGCGACCCGACCCGCTGACTTCCATCCCCGCCGCGCGGAGAAGCCGGGCGATCGCGCGGCCGATGGGACCGGTGCCGACGATCAGGGCGGTGCGGCCCGCGATCCGCTCGGATTCCCGGTGCTGCCAGGTGTGGGACTGCTGCAGGCGGAGCGAGCCCGGCAGATCCTTCGCGAACGAGAGCACCTGGGCGAGCACGTACTCGGCGATCGCCCCGTCGAACACGCCCCGTGAGTTGGTGATCGTGACATCGCTGTCGCGGGCCTCGGGGAACATGACGGGATCGACGCCGGCCGCCGCGATGTGCAGCCACTGCAGGGAGCCGGCGGCGTGCCAGGCTCCGGGCACCGCGTCGGTGAGGAAGTCGTAGAGGAACAGCACGTCCGCGCCGTCGAGGGCATCACTCAGCCCCGCCTTGCCGGTGTAGCGAACTTCGGCACGGGACGCGACGGGTGCCATGAGTTCGTCGCTCGGCAGGACGTGGGCATGTAGCACCGCGACGATCGGGTTCCGACTCACGTTGACACCGTATGAGTAACTCGTATGATTGTCAACAATCTGATAATGCTCGGGCGCGGCCGAAACGAAGGTGAGGCCTGGTGTTGGAACTGAACATTCCCGAATTCGAGGGGCCTATCGCGCAACGGGGAATCGGCATCATCGCCCCGTTCGACCTGGCGCTCGAACGAGAACTGTGGCGATGGGCTCCCCTCGAGGTGAGCCTCCATCTGGCGCGCACGCCGTACGAACCCGTGCCCGTCAGTCTGGAGATGGCCGAACTCGTGTCCGAGCGAAGACACCTCATGGCGGCGACGCGCGACGTCCTGCACGTCGAGCCCGAGGTCGTGGCCTATCTGTGCACGTCGGGAAGCTTCATCAAGGGTCTCGAATACGAGCGAACCCTGTGCGACGCGATCTGCGAGGCAGGCGCCCAGCACGCGATCACCACGTCCGGCGCGCTGGTCGAGGCGATCGAACACCTCGAGCTGAGCAGGCTGTCGGTGATCACGCCGTACGACGCCCCGCTCACCGAACGGCTGCACACCTTCCTGAACGAGGCAGGCACCGAGGTGGTTCGCTCCGATCACCTCGGGCTCGGCGGCGGCATCTGGAAGGTCAACTACCGCACGATCGCCGAGCGGATCATCGCCGCGGACGACCCCAGGTCGGAGGCGATCTTCGTCAGCTGTACGAATCTGCCGACCTACGACGTCATCGCCCCGCTCGAGCAGGAACTCGGCAAACCGGTGCTCACCGCCAACCAGCTCACGATCTGGGCCTGTCTCGGCCGGATGAAACTCCCCATGACGGGCCCCGGCAAGTGGCTCCGCAACGTCTTCTGACATCACCCCTCACGACACGGAAAGAGGAGAACGCATGACGAGCACGCCGACCCCCACTGTGGGATTCATCTACCCCGATCACGCCGCCGAGGACGACTACCCGTTCGCCGCGGACATGCTCGGAGTGGATCTGCCGGTCGTACACATCTACGGCACCGACCTGCACGCCGTGCCCGAACTGCTCGACCTCGGGAGCCCCGAGAAGCTCGCAGGCGGGGCCGCGCTCCTCGCCGAGACGAAGCCGGACGCCGTCGTGTGGGCGTGCACCTCGGGCAGCTTCGTCTACGGCCCCGACGGGGCGAAGCAGCAGGCAGAGACGCTCGCCGCGGCCACCGGTGTACCCACGTCCAGCACCAGTTTCGCGTTCGTCCACGCCCTGCACGCGCTGGGGATCACCCGCGTCGCGGTGGCCGCCAGCTACCCGGAGGACGTCGCGAAGCTGTTCGTCGAGTTCCTCGCCGCCGCCGGCATCGAGGTGCTGTCGATGTCGAGTGCGGGAATCGACACCGCGGCCGAGGTCGGTCTCCTCAGTCCGGAATCCGTGGTGGAACTCGCAGTGGAGAACGACCACCCGGACGCCGAAGCCCTGCTCATCCCCGACACGGCCATGAGGACGCTGGGTGCGCTGAGTACTCTCGAGCAGCGCCTCGGCAAGCCGGTCCTCACGGCAAACCAGGTGACCATCTGGGAAGGCCTGCGTCTTGCGGGCCACACGGCGGTGAACCCGTCGTTAGGAACCTTGTTCGAGAAAGGCCACAGTCATGGCTCTGACTGACCTGGAACCCGTCAGTCGTCAATCGACTGCCGAATTCATCGCGGACCGCCTGCGGGTCGCCATCATGAAGGGTGCGCTCGAACCCGGTGCACAGCTGGGCGAGGCGGAACTGGCCGCGCATTTCCAGGTCTCGCGCGGCCCCCTGCGCGAAGCCATGCAGAGGCTCGTGTCCGAGGGCATACTGCACAGCATCCGTCATCGCGGGATTTTCGTGACGGAGCTGACCCTCGACGACGTCGTCGACGTG
>NZ_LTCZ01000059.1:0-26444 GCF_001583455.1 Rhodococcus sp. LB1
GAACAGGGCCCTGTTCTCGGTGCTCGAGAGTGACAGCGAGCTCGACGACTACTTGCTCGCAACCGTGAGCGATGTTCAGCACGCCACCAGTACGTGCCGGATGGGTGCAACCGGGAGCGCGGACACCGTGGTCGACCCGTCGTGTCGGGTCCTCGGAGCGGACGGGCTGCGGGTGGTGGACGCGTCGATATTCCCGTCCGTCCCGCGGGCCAACACCAATTTGACGGCGATCATGGTCGGCGAGCTCATGGCCGATCGTATCCGCTGAACTCCACATCACAGGGAAGGCAACACTTTTCGTATGAAGACCTTACAGAACTTGATCGGTGGAAAATGGGAGGACTCCCAGAGTTCGACGCTGCATGATCTGGTGAACCCCGCCACCGAAGACGTCATCGCACGCTACCCCGGAGGATCTCCTGACGATGTCGACCGCGCCGTCGATGCGGCAGTGGAGGCGCAGCCTGGGTGGGCGGAGCTTCCGGTCGCCGAACGCGTGGAACACCTGACCCGGTGGGCCGCGGCGATCGCCGAACACGCCGAGGAACTCGCGGAACTCGAATGTCAGGAAATGGGGAAGCCGGTCGCCCTCGGCAGATCCTTCATCGACGGTGGTGTCCAAGGGTTTCGGACCGCGGTCGAAGAGGCCCTGACCTATCCCTTCGTCGAAACCCTCCCCGGCGCGGACGGCGGCGGAACGACGATCCTGCGTCACCCGCTCGGCGCGACCGCCGTCATCACCCCGTGGAACTTCCCCGTGCCGATGGTGCTGGGTGCTCTCGGGCCGCTGCTCGCCTCCGGCAACACCGTCGTCGTCAAGCCATCCGAACGCTCGCCACTCTCCACCGCCCGGCTGTTCGAGTTGTCGACGTTGCCTCCAGGCGTGGTCAACCTCGTCCTCGGTGATGCCCGGGCGGGGGCACCGCTGGTCGAGCACGAGCAGATCCGGCTGGTGCACTTCACGGGTTCCGTCGAGGCCGGCCGCCGGATCGGCGCTGGAACCGGTGGGCGGTTGTGCCGGTCGATCCTCGAACTCGGCGGCAAGGACCCAGTCGTCGTCGACTCCGGGGTCGATCCGGTCGCAACCGCCGCCGCGATCGCCTTCGGTGCGTTCGTCAACACCGGGCAGATCTGCACGTCCATGGAACGCATTTATGTCCACCAGGACATCGCCCGGGAGTTCGTCGACGCCCTGGTCGACGCCGCATCCACCTATGCTCTCGGTGACGGCCACGACGCCGAGACCGTGCTGGGGCCGTTGGTCGATGCACGCCAGCGCGATATCGTCCATCGGCACGTAACCGATGCCGTCGAGCGTGGCGCTCGCGTCCACGTCGGCGGCGTGATCCCGAAGCGGACGGGGTTCTTCTACCCGGCCACCGTGCTCACCGACGTCGACGACTCCATGCTGGTGATGACCGAGGAAACGTTCGGCCCGATCGCCCCGATCGTGGTCGTCTCCTCGTTCGAGGAGGGGCTCGAGCGCGCGAGTTCGTCACGCTTCGCGCTCGGGGCCACCGTCTACACGCACAACCCCGACCATGCCGCCGCGGCCGCCGGCATCCCTGCCGGGGTGACCTGGATCAATCAGTGGCAGGGCGGTGGCCCGGAGAGGCTCTATGAGCCCGCGGGCGACAGTGGTATGGGCGCGACCGGCGCCCGTGCTGCGTATGACGCCGCGACCCGTCCCGCAACGATTCACACCGCTCCGGCAACTGTGTCCACGCTCTCATGACATCGGGTGCCGTCGGAGCGAAAGCTGCTGTCGAGGAGAGGATTCGACGGCACGAACGAACGCTCCTGGAGTTTTCTCACCGTATCCATGCGAACCCTGAATTGGGATTCGAAGAATACCGAGCCAGTGAGTGGGTCGCCGACGAACTCCGCAGCGGGGGATTCGAGGTGCAGCACGGATGCTACGGCCTACCGACGGCGGTGCGCGCCACGATCGGATCGGGTCCGGTGCACGTCGGAATCTGCGCCGAGTACGACGCCCTCCCCGAGATCGGGCACGCGTGCGGTCACAACATCATCGCTGCAGCCGCCGTCGGTGCCGCCCTCGGCCTGGCCCCCCTCGCCGACGACCTGGGGTTGACCGTCACCCTCCTCGGCACCCCTGCCGAAGAGGGCGGCGGCGGGAAGATCCTCATGCTCGAACGCGGTGCCTTCGACGGACTCCACGCGGCCATGATGGTCCACCCCGCCGCCGCCGAGATGGCGGCGATGCCCGGAACGGCTGTTTCCCAGTTCGAAGTAGCGTACAAAGGCAAGCCCGCCCACGCCGGGGCCTATCCCGAACTCGGAGTCAACGCTGCAGACGCGATGCTCATCGCGCAGGTGGCGATAGGCCAACTGCGACAACAAACTCGCGGAACCGACCGAATTCAGGGCATCGTCACCGATGCCGGCACCGCCGTCAACGTGATCCCCGACAGCGCGTCCGGACGCTGGATCGTCCGCTCCGATACCGCGGAGGCACTCGCCACGCTCACTACGCGCGTGAAAGCCTGCTTCGAGGCTGGGGCGCTGGCCACCGGATGCGCCATGTCGATCACGCCCAGCGGACCCGACTACGCGGACTTGCGTCCGGACGCCGCCCTGCTTGCTCACTACCGCGCCAACGCAGAAACCCTCGGTCGCAGCTTTCCTGATTTACCGGACGGAATGGTGGGTGCAGCGACCGACATGGGCAACGTCTCTCACGTCGTGCCCACCATTCACCCCATGCTCGGCCTGGACTGTCATCCCGCGGTCAACCACCAACCTGAATTCGCCGACGCCTGCATCGGCCCGGCAGCCGACAGGGCTGTTACCGAGGGTGCTATCGCAATGGCATGGACTGCAGTGGATTTCGCGGAGCAGCATCTGGCGAATCCGCACTGAATGAGTGAAGCCAGTGGTGATCGGAGAACGTTTGTCCAGACGGCCGGTCTCGCGACTGTGCACTTCAGGCGGGCACCATTTTCGAAAGGCAGGACACTATGAGACTCGACAAGACATTGTGCTGGGACGGCGAGCTGACAGTGACGCGGCACGACCGGGAAACCGGAGTGTCCTTCATCATCCGCTTGGACTCGACCCGACTCGGACCTGCCGCCGGTGGGACCCGCGCGGCACAGTACGCATCCCTGGGTGAGGCGCTCGACGATGCCGGCAGGCTCGCGGGTGCAATGACTCTGAAAATGGCCGTCAGCAACCTCCCGATGGGCGGTGGCAAGTCGGTCATTGCTCTCCCGGCTCCGCGCAATGAGATCGACCAGGCCACATGGAAACGAATCCTGACCCTGCACGCCGAGAACATCGACACACTCGCGGGCAACTACTGGACAGGCCCCGACGTCAACACCAACTCCTCGGACATGGATGTTCTCAACGACACAACCGAGTTCGTCTTCGGCCGCTCCGCCGCGCGTGGCGGAGCCGGTTCCAGTGCATCCAACACGTCGCTGGGCGTCTTCGAGGCAATGAAGGCGACTGCCATGCACCGAGGACTCGGGATGCTCGACGGTCTCACCGTGCTTGTTCAGGGCCTCGGCGCCGTCGGCGGCGGACTGGCCGTCCTCGCGTCGCAGGCCGGGGCGCGCCTCCTCGTCTCGGATACCGACCCCGAGCGGTTGGCCTGGGCTCGGCAACTCGGTCACGCCGTAGTCGGGACCGATGACGTCCTGACCACGCCCTGTGACATCTTCGCGCCCTGCGCGATGGGCGGAGTACTCGACAGCGCGGTCGCCCGTGAACTGCCCGCGTCCGCAGTGGTCGGCGCCGCGAACAACGTCCTTGCCGACGACGAGGCGGGGGAGATCCTCCACAAGCGCGATGTCCTGTACGCGCCCGACTTCGTCGCCAACGCCGGCGGCGCATTTCACTTGGTCGGCCGAGAGGTCCTCGGCTGGAGCGAGGAGACGGTCGGAGCACGCACCCGGCGCATCGGAGACACACTTGCCGAGGTCTACTCTCTCGCCGAGAGCGAGGACATCGACACGGATCGTGCCGCGAGAATCCTGGCTCGCCGCCGGATCGAGACAGCCGACTCCGATCCGCGTAGAGCGAACCCATTTCGGGAAGGTTCGGAGATGCCGGTGCTGTGTGGGCCCGAGGGGCGTCATAGTGGAACGTGATGTGAACACGACGAAAGGAAGATCGTGGACCATAGCGCGCTGTTGACCGACGCCTTCGATCGCATTCAGGAGACCGTGCATTCCACGCTGGCCGATCTCCCCGCCGACGCCCTCACGTTTCGCGTGGACGCGAAGGCGAACACCATCGCCTGGCTGATCTGGCACCTGACGCGAGTGCAGGACGACCACGTCGCCGGTGTCGCGGGCACCGCGCAGGTGTGGACGTCCGGCGGGTGGGTGGAGCGCCTCGACCTCCCTTTCCCGGTTGCCGACATCGGTTACGGGCATTCCGCGGACGAGGTGGCGAAGGTGCGGACCGGCGCCGACCTCCTGCGGGAGTATCACGATGCCGTGCACGACCGCACCGTCGACTACGTCCAGTCGATCGGGTCGGACGACCTCGACCGGATTGTCGACGAGAATTGGGATCCGCCAGTCACTCTCGGTGTCCGGTTGATCAGCGTCGTCTCCGACGATCTTCAGCATGCCGGGCAGGCGGCGTACGTCCGCGGCATCTACGAGCGCCGCTGAACCCCCGACGACGTCTCGTTGGCGGCGAGCCACGCCTCCACTCGCCGCTGGGAGCGTCGGCCGACGCGTTCGCGGACGGCGGGACTCACACGAGCCGCACCGTGCAGCGTCCCGTTCCCCGCCAGTGCCAGCGGAACGAACCAGGCGGGCACGACCGGCAATCCGAGTTCCTGCATGCCGCGCTTGCCGGAGAACATCCGCTGGATGCTGAGCAGACGCTGGCGGTTGAGCCGGCGTCGCAGGGACTCTGCGTGCGGGTAGTGGAACGTGGCCCACGACTTCTGCAGTGAGTCGGCCAGCACCCGCGAGTTTTCGTCGGGGCCGGGAGCGAACATCCCGATCTGGCACATGTTGCGGCGCCCGGTGTTCTCGTCGTCGACCAGCCAGTGCTCGTCGATGCCCATCAGCCAGCCGATGTACCGCCACAGATGCATGACGTCGCGGCCCTCGTCGGCGGAGACCCACACCCCCAGCGACCGGAGTCCGACGAGGAACGTCGTCGAGAAGAGGGCGAGCGTCCCGGCCTGATCCGACTGATTGATCGGCATGCCCCAGTCGGACACGTCCCAGCTCTCGTCCTGCAGCAGGGTCAGATTGACGAACGCGTGCATCAACCGGACGTGGACGGACAACTGCCAGCCCCGGCGGTCGCGGTCCATGCCGCCGGGCAGGACGCACTCGTACCACCATCGCACGGTCTCGGCCACGCGCTGACCGGCGCCGTCCCCGACGAGCCTGCCGGTGGCCACGAGTTGGCGGGAGGTGGCGGCGCTGCGGTAGCCGTTCATGAGGGAGCCGGTCGCGAGCAGGTCGAGTCCGGTCATTCCGCTACGGAGACAGACGGCGGCCCCATGTTCGAGGCGCCGGTCGTCGACCCACGACGGCCGACGGTCCACTGCGTCGAAGAAGGCGACCAGCGGCGGCGCGGCGTCGGGCACGCTGCCGATGCCGTCGGAGAGTGCCCGGGAGAACTCGGCCATCGTCACGGTCTTGTCGACGAGGACGGCCCGCGCGAGTGCGGCACCGATCTCGTCCTGACCGACCACCGCCCGGGCGTGGAGTTCCCGCTCCGCCGGGGTGGGCGTCGGGTCGCCGTGCACGAACCGCGACAGCGTCCGCATCGAACGGCGACCCCACTCCGAGTCCATGTCGAACCGCCGCGGCGGCGTGAAGTCGGAGAAGTCGGGTGCCGACTCCCGGGACTGGGTTTCTGTCATTCCGATGCACTCGATTCGGTAGTCGAGAAGGGGGCGTCTTTGTGCCTCAGCCCTTGCTCGCGGGGCTGTGAGTTACAGTTCACCCCACCTAATCGGACGGGTACAAGTCGCATTGTGCGGCAGATCGGGAGGGCTGCGCGAATGGGCACTGGCCAGCGTAAAGACCCCTCCCAGCAGCGGTCGCAGGAGACGGTCGCGCGCATCTTGTCGGCAACTGGTCAGGTTTTGCGGGCCAAAGGGTACACCGGCTGCAGCACGAACGCCATCGCGGAGGCCGCCGGCATCTCGAAGGGATCGGTGTACCAGTACTTCGCGAACAAGGACGAGATCATCGAGGTCCTGATCGACAAGATCATGGAGGAAACCACCGCCACGTTCGGGACGCAGCTCGAGCACGCCGTCGCGAAGGGCACGTTCCTGAAGGACGCGGCCTTGCAGTCGCAACTCCTCGCCGTCCTGGACAGGTATCGCGACATCCTCGGTTCGCTGCTCAACGACGCGCCGCACCTGGCCCTCACCGCGCACCGTTCGGTCCGGATCGAGGAACGGTGCCGCGACCTGTTACGTACGTATGTAACGTTGAATCCGTCCGCGATCGGTCCGGGTGTCGACCTCGAAGCGCTGCTGCTGGTGCTCACCGTCAGCTACCGCGAGGTGAGCCTCGAATACCTCCGCCGCGACCTCCGCGACCGGCGAAACGAGCTGGCCACCGTCCTCTACGACATGACGATGGGCGGTCTCGCCGGGCGCGCGACACGCGGGGTGTAACGCGGAGGGGGCTTCGAGAGAAATACCCAGTGAGCCCATGGCGCTGTCGGACCCCGACCCGGCAGCGCCAAGGGCCTTCTTTTTGCGCAAGCCGCTCCTACCGCCGTCGCCTGGTCGGCGATCCCGGCACCTCCAGCCACACGACCCTCTCGAGCGCGCGCAGATCGCTCTCGATCCGCCGGAACAACTGGTACACGGCGATGAAGGCGAAGATGCCGCCCAGACACAGCGCGCGAACGGTCGCGTTCACGGCGTCGCCGGTGCTTCCGCCGACGAAGCTGAGCCCGGCGACCCCGATCAACGGGACGGCCGCAGCGACGGCGAGGTACCGCGGCATGCCCCGGCCGAGGGCCCGGATGTTGCGTCCGTCGCTTCCGCGCAACTCGCCGTGCGACAGCAGGATCGGGCAGAGGCACCGCACCGCGTAGAACGTGAGGATGAAGAAGGGGTAGGCGAGGGCGACCGCCCCGCACACGGCGAGGGACGCGAGGAGCTGCGTGTATGCGCGCAACGGGATCCCGCCGGCGGTGATCTCCAGGGCGATCGGGTAGGCGACACCGGCGACGACCCACAGGCCGAAGCTGACCACGACGGCGCGGTGGCCGAGTCCGAGCGTCGTGGCGCGCGCCTTCGCCAGCACCTCGGAACTGTAGGTTCGGCCGTTGCGGAGACCGCGCGGCACCGTGAGCGAGAGACGACACCAGTAGACGATGAGAACCGCGCCCAGCGGAAACGCGATACCGCCGATCACCAGGTGAACGAATTCGAGGTCCTGCTGCGCCTCGGCGGGCAGCGTGGCGATGATCAGGACCTTATTGTAGTAGTAGTTGTATCCGGCTGCCAGCAGGTTCGGGATGCCGACGGCCGCGATCACGATGGGCAGCGCCCACCGCCACATCCTGGACCGCACGCTTCCCGGTGCCGGGTCGACGAGATCGCGGGCGTGCGGGTCGAGGCACAGCGCGAACTGGCGCGTCAGCTTCCGGCCGGTCGACCACCGGTCGTCCCGATCGGGTGCGAGCGATTTCACCAGGATGCGCCGCAGCGCTGCGGGGCAGTCCTCGGGGAGCGCGGACCGTTCCGGGTCCACTCCCCGCCGTCGCGACTCGAGAAGTACCCGAGGCGACGGCGGTGACGTGGTCCCGTCGTCGTCCGGGAACGGCCGAGCCCCGGTCAGCAGTTCCCACAGCATGACGCCCAACGCGAAGATGTCGCTGCGGGTGTCGAGGTCGGAAGCGGTCCGGTGGGTGCTCGGGTCGATGACCTCGAGCTGTTCGGGCGACATGTAGGCGACGGAGCCGCCGATGAAATCTCCGGCGCCGCGATTTTCGACGCTGTCGCTCGAACTGACGTTGAAATCGGCCAGCTTGGGGATGCCTTCGAGTCCCAGCAGCACGTTCGCCGGTTTGATGTCGCGGTGCAGGACGCCGTGCGCCCGGGCGTAGTCGAGTGCGTCGGCGAGCCGCAGCCCGATCCACGCGACCGTCTCCGGCCACGACAGCGCGGCGATCTCGTCCCGCACGCTCGAATACTCGGGCCGGATCTCGCCTCTCTCCTCGAGGATCCGGTCGACCGTATCGAGCAGCAGCTGACCGGATCGCTGCTCGGGCGGGGTCTTGCGGACCAGCCGCACCACGTCGAGGAGCGTGCCGCCGGGCACGTATTCCATGAACAGCACCCGCAGCCGGCGGTCCTCCAGCACCCGCTGGTCGTAGACGCGGACGATGTACGGGTGGTCGAGCTGCGCGAGAGTCTGCGGCTCGTTGCCGATGTTCCGGGAGATCTTCAACGCCACCCAACGCTGCATCGAACGCTGCCGGGCGAGGAACACCCGCGCGAACGCGCCGTGACCCAGTTCCATCATCAGATCGAAATCGTCGAGGCGCTCACCGACGTCGAGGTCGTCGCCCGGGCCGAGTTCCGCAGTGATGGTCCGCCGGTCCATGCGGCGGTCGTGTTCGAGGAGGGTCTCGAACCGGGCGGCCTGCTGCGGGTATTCGGTGACGTACTCGGCGGGATCGACGTCGGCGCCGCTCTGACGGCGGACCCGGTACTCCAGATAGACGAGTTCCGGTGGCAGTGGTTCGGCGAGCAGCTCCGGGAATTCGAGGCAGTAGTCGGCGATGCGCTTCGGGTGGCCCGACCGCAGCCACCGGTACTCGAGGTCCACCTTGATCAGCTCGATCAACGCGGCCCGCCTGATCGCGGCCGTGTCGGGAAGATACTCGGTGAGCTCGGCCGGCGAACCGGACGACTCCCAATCCGCGACCAGGCGCTCGACGCCGCTTTCCACGACGAACACCGATTCGGCGCCGGACGTCGTCGACGGCGGCAGCTGGGTGTCCTGACCCAGTTCGGTGGGCGGCCCAGACGCGACCGTCGAATCACTCGGCGGGCGATCGTTCATGGCGGTCCGATTCCGGGCGGTGCAGATTCCGGGAGGTGCATGGGGTGTGCACTTGCCAGGGTATTCCTGACGGTTCGTGAAGGGTACGGAACAGCAGACCGTCACGCGCTCCGCAACGGCACTTCCGACGGTTCCGGTGCCGGCAGGTCCGTCACGACCGATGTCAGGGTCGGCCGACTCTGGGCGGGCCGGGTGACCATCCGGATCGCCGAAGCGAGGACCGGGACGTACACGAGCACGTAGACGTTCTGCAGTAGGAACGCGACCGGCCACGACGGTGGGTACAGGAACAGTCCGACGACGATGACGTTCGGACTCCACCAGTACGGCCACGCCGCCGTCGACGCGAACAATGCGGCGCACGCGAACCACCAGCGTCCGCTCCCCGAGACCGCGCGGTGCATCACGTACACCAGCAGTGGCACCAGCCACACCCAGTGGTGGCTCCACGAATACGGCGACACCACCGCTGCGGTGAGCCCACCGAGCACCACCGACAGCAGTCGCTCGCCTCGTTCGTACAGGCGCACCGACACGACGAGGGCAGCGACGGCGACGGCGCCCGCGAGGATCAGCCACAACCATGGCGGCGCCTGCCCGTCCGTGAGCCGTGTGAGTGTTCCGCGCAGCGATTGATTGGACGGATGCGCGTCGTCGGCGATACGTGTCGAGTCGAAGAACGTGCTGGTCCAGTACCGGCGCGAGTCGCGCGGAACGACCACCCACGCCAGCGCCACCGTGCCCGCGAAGACGGATGTCGCGACCGCGGCGGCCCGCCACTGCCGCAGCGCGAGGAGCAGGACGACGAAGAAGGCGGGGGTCAGTTTGATCGCGGCGCCCAGCCCGATCCCCACCCCGCGCAGGAGGCTGCGCTCCGGCCGGGAGAAATCCCACAGCACCCACAGCATCAGTACCAGATTGATCTGGCCGTAGAACAGCGTCGTCCGCACTGGTTCGACGAATGCGCACGTCACCGTCGTCAGAGCCGTGACCACCAACAGGCACGGGGTGAGCCGGTACCCGAGGATGCGCCAGCACAAGAGAATGCACCCTGCCAGCCCGCCCAGGTTGACGACCATCCACAGGTTGTCGACGTACGCGCCGGGTATCCGTTCGAGCGGCACGAATGCGATCGCGGAAAACGGCGTGTACGTGTAGAGCAAACCGAGCGCGACGGGACCGCTGTAGAGCGGCAGGCCGTGCAGAACGCGCCAGCCGCCGTCCCGGTAGACATGCAGATCGGCACCGCCGGCGAAGAGCCCGATCTTCGGCGTCCACGGGTCGACGGTGCCGAGCACCAGCACCACCGCGATCGTCGCGCACACGGCGAGCGCCACCACGAGCGCCAGGCTGCGAGGAAAAACGCGTGATCCCATTCCCGCCCCCTCCGGCCGCGGAAATTTGCCGACGGGTCAGACGCTAACGGCGCTCGCGAGACGTCCACCGCTGCGACAGGCGGGTGTCCGGATTCGTTACCGATCCGTACCGGCACCGAGATGCCGTGGGGTGCCGCCCGTCGGCCCGGGCTCACATGGCATGAACCGTGTCACGAAGGGCTTGGTAGGCGTGCTCGGCTCGGACGTCGACTGCCCACCCGGTGTGAGCGAGGACCGGGGCCTCGACGGAATAGACGGCGCCGGCAGGAAATGCGTCGATCAATTCGTGCAACGGGAGCGCACCCGAGCCGGGAAGGAGTCGGTCGGTGCGCGCTTCGGTGATCAGACCCGCGTGGTCGGGTGGGGCCTCCTTCGGGGCGTCGCACAGCTGAACGTACGAGAGCCAGTGGTCGGGAAGTGTCCGGACCTCTTCGGCAGAGCTGCCGGTACGGGCCAGGTGCAATGCGTCCACGACCAGCGCCGCGGCGGGACTGGCAGCGTGGGTCAGCACGGCCGTGGCGTCGCCGAGGGTCGGTATCCGACTGAACGCCATGAACTCCAGGGCGAGGGCGACACCTCGTTGCTCGGCTTCACGGCACAGGCGTGCGAAGGTGTCGGCTTGTCGGGTGGGCTCCGGATCGTTCCCGTTCACCAGTACGTATTTCGCACGCAGCACCGACGCCACGTCGAGGATCCGCAGTGCGACCTCTGTATCGTCCGTTCCGGTGATCCGTAGTACTTCGACGTCCAGGATGTCGATGCCGAGGTCGTCGGCACGGCGGCGAGTTTCCCGCACCATGGGACCGTCGTCGAGCATGGGCCATTGGGTGTCTGTCGCTGCGGCTTTCGCCCGGATCCCCACGTAGTCGAAGCCGGCGCCGGCGGCCGCCGTCACCAGATCGGGTGGTGAGGTGTCGACGGCGGTGAGGGGCGAGAGTGACAACAGTGGTCTGTCGGTCATGACCGGGCCGCGTTCCCTTCCGACGGGACGAGCACGGCGGCGAGATGTTCGATCGCGAACTTGTATCCGGTGATTCCGGCACCGGCGATCACGGCTTGTGCGATCGGCGAGATGAAGGATTGGTGGCGGAACTCCTCGCGCGCATGGATGTTGCTGATGTGGACTTCGACAATCGGGATCTCCGGGACGACCAGGGCGTCGCGCAGGGCCACGGAAGTGTGGGTCCACCCGCCGGCATTGATCACGATGGCGTCCGCGGACCCGCGTGCCCGGTGGATGCGTTCGAGCACCGCGCCTTCGTGATTCGATTGGAAGAAGTCCAGCTCGACATCAAGGGACGCGGCGACCCGCTCGCACAATGCGCGGACGTCGTCGAGGGTCTGGTGACCGTAGTATTCGGGTTGCCTCGTACCGAGCATGTCGAGGTTCGGTCCGTTGAGGACCAGGACGATGGGTGCAATCATCGCGCGTTCCTCGTGTTCCTGTGAAAAGAGTTGCGGCGCAATCATTGCAAGCCGGCGAGAGCGCCCGAGGTGAGGGTGACGGGTTGCCCGGTACGGGAGGATTCGTAGATGGCGAGGACGATCTCGAGCGCGCGACGAGCGTCGCGTCCGGAGACCGCCGGTGCGCGGTCCTCGACGATCGCGTGGACGAAGTCTTCGATCTGCATCTGATGGAACGGCACCAGACCGACGTGGATCTTCGAGAGCGGCGGGTCCGATTCGATGGCCGTCGAGTGCATCTGCCGGTACTCCTCCTCGCCGGCGACGGTCCAGATGTCGTTGACCGCAGGTGTGCCCTCCGGGAACTCCGTCAGGCTCACCGTGTGTCCATTGCGTCCACCGACCACGATCTGAGTACCGAGACCGGGTGCGAAAGTCGTGCCGGCGGTGATGGTGGCGAGTCCGCCGGACGAGAACTTCACGGTGGCCGCGACGGTGTCCTCGACCTCGATGTAGTCGCCGTGGACCAGGGTGTCCACGTGACCGGTCACCTCGACGGCGTCGCCCATGAACCACTGCAGCATGTCGATGTAGTGGATGGCCTGAGTCATGAGGACGCCACCACCGTCGGTGTCCCAGCGGCCACGCCACGGATCGGACGTGTAGTACTCGAGGTCGCGGCCGAGCCGAACGGTGCAGGTGGCGACGATGGGTGCACCGCCGAGGTCACCGGCATCGATGGCAGTGCGGATGCGCTGAGCGGCGGGCCAGAACCGGCGCTGGAACAGCACACCGAACTTGACCCCTGCGGCCGCTGTCGCCTCGACCATGCGGTCGGCCTCGTCGAGGGTGATGGCGATCGGCTTCTCGCACAGAACGTGCAGGCCGTGTTCGGCGGCTGCGATGACGATCGCTTCGTGGGTCGGGTGCGGTGTGCAGATGGTGACGGCGTCCAGCCCGCTGCCGAGCAGGGCCTCGAGGTCGTCGTACGCGTGGGCGATTCCGTGTGCGGCAGCGAAGGAGTCGGCCCTCTCCTTGCTGGTGTCACTGCAGGCGACCAGTTCGACCTCGGGCATGGCGTGCAAGGCCTTGGCGTGATTGATCGCGATCTTGCCGCAACCGACGATTCCGACTTTCAGGCGTGCGGTGGTCATGGTTGTTCCTTCTGTTGGAGAACGTCTACAGGGGTGGGGTGAGGTGTTATGCGACGGGCTTGCCGAGCTGCACGAGCGGCGTCGTGTACGTCTCTCGAGCGGTGGACGCCGCCGCTGCCGAGATCAGGCACGCCGCGGCCACCAGGACGGCGACGGGGATCCAGTTCGTGCGGCTGTCCCCGACGATGGTCCACGCGATGGTGGGCGCGAAACCGGCGAAGGCGAAACCGATCTGGGTTCCGAGTGCCATGCCGGAGAACCGGACCTTCGTGTTGAACATCTCCGCATAGAATGAGGGGAAGATGGCATTCGGTGCGCTGTAACAGATTCCGGTGAAGACGATCGCGCCGACATAGATGAGCGCCACGTTGGCGGTGGAGATCGCCCAGAAGTAGAAGAAGATTGACACCGCGAGACCGACGACGCCGCTGATGAACACCGGCTTGCGGCCGATGCGATCGGCGAGGACGGCCAGCGAGGGTTGCATGACCAACGCGACGACGTTGGCGACGACGGCCGCCCAGAGCATGGTCGGACGGCTGATACCGACCTCGGAGCTGGTTGCGAACGCGAGTCCGAAGACGGCGAAGATCGTGCCGCCGACCGACTGGAACGCACACAGGATCACCCGCAGTACGTCGGTCGAGTGGGTGCGCAGAAGCGTCGCGACGGGGAAGCGTTCGAGTTCGCCGTTCTCCCGGTTCTCCGTGAAGACCTCCGGCTCCTCCAGCTTGCGCCGCGCGATATATGCGGCGAAGACGACGACGGCGCTGGCGAGGAACGGGATGCGCCATCCCCAACTGAGAAGCTGGTCTTCCGGCAGGGTGGCGACCGAAAGGAATACCAGCGTGGCGAGGATGAAGCCGGCCTGCGTGCCGGTGAGGGTCCAGCTGGTGAAGAAGGCCCGGCGGTGTTCCGGTGAGTGCTCGAGGGTCAGCGAATTGGCTCCGGACTGTTCGCCGGCCGCCGAGATGCCCTGACAGACACGGAGGCAGACGAGGAGGATCGGCGCCCAGATTCCGATGTGCTTGTACTCGGGCAGACATCCGATGAGGAACGTTGCCGTGCCCATCAATCCGAGGGTGAACAGCATGATCTTCTTACGTCCGACGCGGTCTCCGAGATGTCCCAGCAGGACCGCTCCGATGGGCCGGGCGATGTACGCGACACCGAAAGTTGCCAGCGACAACAGGGTTCCGGTCGCCGCACTCGACGAGGGGAAGAACACCTTGCCGAAGACCAGGGCCGCCGCGGACGCGTAGATGTAGAACTCGTAGTACTCGAGCATACTGCCGAGAAACGCGGCGGTGGCAGCTCGTTTGACCTTGCGAAGGTCTGTCCGAGGACCGGTGCCCGTGGCATCGATAGTCGTCGTCATTCGGTTTCTCCTCTGTGCGTGCATGGCACCGCTCCACTGGCGTTCGTATGGCGAACGGAAGTTCGTCCTGCGCAGATCCTGAATGTAGCGCACGGAATGTGACAGGCGCAATAACTTTGTACCTCACGGACCAAAAAGTGTCCAGTAGGTACAAAGAGCATGACAAAGCTCCCCCACCAGGCGTGGGAGGTGGGTGACGGGGCTCGCGTGAGCGAGGTCAGATGCAGACGTACCGGACCGCGACGTCACCGATGACGGTGCGCAGATGCGCCCGCAGGTCGTCCGCGGCGAGGTCGCGCTGGAACAGCGCGTCGAACGTGTACTGGTTGGAGATGCGGAACAGCGACACGCTGTTGATGAGCATGTGGACGTCGATCGCCTCGATGTCCTGACGGAACACGCCGGCGGCCTGGCCGCGGCGCAGCACATCCTCGAGGACCGCCAGCACGGGCATTCCGAGTCCGGCTACCTCGTCGGACTGCCGAATGTACTTGCCTTTCATCATGTTTTCTCCGCTGACGAGGCGGACGTAGGCGCGATGCGTGTCGTGGTGGTCGAACGTCAACTGCGCGATCAACCTCAGTGCGTCGACGGGTTCGGCGTGCTCGAGGTCCACCTCGTGTTCGAGTTCCCGCATGAGCTTGTAGTTGCGCTCGAGTACGGCGGTGTACAGGCCTTCCTTGCCGCCGAAGTAGTAGTAGATCATGCGTTTGGTGGTCTGGGTCTTCTCGGCGATCTCGTTGACGCTGGCGCCGGACAGGCCCTTCTCGGCGAACTCTGCGGTCGCGACTTCCAGGATGTCGGCCTGAACGAGTGCCGGATTGCGGCGCGTTCTCGCGGGCGAGACGCGGGTGTGCGGGCGATCGCTGATCGCCTCTTCGTGTTCGTCGGGCGACGCTGTCATCGGTGGACCACGGCCCAAGCTTATCCGAGCGCGTTCGCGGCTCGTGGATCCCCGGGGTCAGGCCTTGACGGCGTGCAGGGTCGGTGCAACACTGAACTCGATGGTTCAGTATTCGGTTCTCGACGCTACGTTCGCCGCACTGGCAGACCCCACGCGACGTGGGATCCTCCGTCGGCTCGGCGAGGGCGCCTGCTCGATCAGTGACCTGGCCGAACTCTTCGAGATGACGCTCACCGGCATCAAGAAGCACGTGCGACTGCTCGAAGAGGCGAGGATGGTCGTGACCGAGAAACGTGGCCGGGTGCGGTACTGCATGTTGGGGACCAATTCCCTCGAGCGTGAGGTGGCCTGGATCCGCGACTACCAGCTGTCGCTCGAAGGGCGCCTGGACCGTCTGGACGAATTCCTCGAGCGAACGGAAGGCACGTCATGAGCACTTCGCAGACTCCCACGACCGCGACCGTCTCGACGCCGACGGACCGGGAGATTCACGTCGAACGCATCTTCAACGCTCCCCGCGACCGCGTGTGGGCCGCATTCACGAGACCGGAACTGCTCGCCCAGTGGTGGGGCCGCGGAAACGAACTCGACCTCGAACGCTGGGAATTCGAGCGCGGCGGACACTGGCGCTTCGTCGAGCATTCGGACGGCGAAACCCACGGCTTCGAGGGCAGATTCCGGGAGATCACCCCGGAAGAGCGCCTGGTGTACACGTTCGAGTGGGACGGCATGCCCGGCCACGTCATCGTCGAGAACAACACCTACACCGACCTCGGTGACGGACGCACCAAGCTGTCCGTCGTCAGCCAGTTCCACACCCCCGAGGAGCGCGACGGCATGTTGCAGTCCGGCATGGAAAGTGGCATGAACGAGAGCTACGCGGCGCTGGATGCGGTTCTGGCGCAGACGAGCTGGTGATCGAAACCCGTCAGGCGGAGGGGGCGGGGATGCTGCCACCGATCGAATGACGTTGGTGGACTTCCCCTCTCATCCTCGTCATGGTCGGCACGCCGTCCCCGGCTTCGGACTCGATCTTGGCGAGAATCTTCACCGCCGCCTCCTGTCCCATCTCGGCCAGGGGAGGGGCGTAGGACGTGATTCCGGGTGGAAACACCTCGTACCATTCGGGATTGCCGTGTGCCGCGACGGACAGGTCGCCGGGCACCGACAGGCCGAGGTCGGAGCAGGCGTGCAGAACGCCCAGCGCGATTCGGCTACTGGCGGCGATGACGACGCCCGGCAGGTCGTCGGCGATCGCGTGCACCGCGTTCCGTCCCCATTCCGAGGTGAAGTTGCCCTCGAGGATGCGGAAGCGGTGACCGGCAGTTCCGTTGGGCACCTCAGGTATTCCCGCGCGGTCGACGGCGTTACGAAACCCGCGCATGCGGTCGGCGGTCGTGCTGTGGTCGGCCCCGCCGATGACGAGTGCGAGATCGGTGTGGCCGGACTGGAGGGCCAGTTCGGTGATCGCTTCGATGCCGTATTCGTCGTCGCTGACGACTGCGTCGGTCTGTAGCGGGACCGAGTGGCGGTTGAGTTGCACGATCGGCACGCCGGTCGGCAGTGTGCGTCGAGCGTCGACGGGGACGTGGATGATTCCGTCGACGCGGTGATCGAGCAGTGAGCGCAGTCCGCGTTCCTCGGATTCGGGATCGTTGCCGCTGGCGCTGACCACGAGTTGGAATCCGGCCTCGAACAGAACCGATTGCAGCACGGCGGCGCTGTCGGTGTAGAACTCGTTCGAGATGTCGGGTAGCAGCAACCCGACGACGCGCGTCCTGTTCTCGCGCAGTGCCTGGGCGACCTTGTTCGGCCGGTAGCCCAACGCATCGGCCGCCTCGAGGATCCTCTTGCGGGTGTCGGGGTCCACGTAGCCGCGCCCGCTCATCGCGCGTGAGGCGGTACCCACCCCCACCTTGGCCAGCGCGGCGACGTCCTGAAGTTTGGGCACAAAGCCACCATACCCAACGTAACCGCAGGTAAAGCGGTCGAGGGCGACGGCGAACGTCGGGAAAACGACCTTTCTTGACAGAACGAGTGGCTTGCGCCACAGTGATGTGGAACCGATTCCACATGGCGTGAGTCACAGTCGCGGATGTGGGTGATCCACTACGTCAGGCGAAAGGCCCTTCGTGTCCATTCAGTCAAGAAACCCGTTCTCCCTCCTCACACACCTGGCAGGGGACGAGGCGCAACTAGACATCTTTTCCGCCGACAGCTGCATCGAGAGCTGGTTGGCCACCGAGCGGGCCCTCGCCATCGCGCAGGGTGAGCACGCGGTCATCACGGCGGACGACGCTGCGGCGATCGCGGCAGCGGCTCGGATCGACAACATCGACCGCGATTCCCTGTGGGAGACGTCGAAGAACGTCGGCTACCCGATTCTCGGGCTTGTGCGGCAGATCTCCGGGGCGCTGCCGGAGGGACCGAACGGTCGCGTCCACTACGGCGCGACCACACAGGACATCATGGATACCGGGCTCGCCCTGCAGCTCACACGATCGCTGGCCGCGCTCGACTGGCAGCTCGGCGAACTCGGCGATGCGCTCGCGGTCCAGGTGGAAGCCCACGCCGGCACCGTGATGCCCGGCCGGACCCACGCCCAGCAGGCGGTGCCGACCACGTTCGGCGCCACGCTCGCGACGCTGCTGGGTCAGGTCACCCGCCACCGCGAGCGTCTCCAGCAGGCGGTGCCGCGCATCGCCGTGATCTCCCTGTTCGGGGCGGGCGGCACGTCCGCAGCGCTCGGGGCGAAGTCTGCGGACGTCCGGACCCGCGTCGCCGATCTGCTCGGCCTGCACGACACCGACATTCCCTGGCACGTCGACCGTGACGGTATCGCCGAATACGGCTGGCTCTGCGCCACTGTCGCGGCGACGTGCGCCAAGCTCGCCCGCAACATCGTCGACCTCTCCCGCACGGAGATCGGCGAGGTCTTCGAGCCCTACAACAGCCACCGCGGTGCGTCGTCGACGATGCCGCAGAAGGTCAACCCGATCTCCTCCGAGGCCATCATCGGACTGTCCCAGACCGCCGGTGCGCTGTTGTCGTCGCTGAGCCGCATCCAGGAAGCAGGCCACGAACGCAGCGCCGGCGAGTGGCAGATCGAGTGGCAGGTGATCCCGCAGCTCGGGGTCCTCGCCGGTAGCGCGCTGTCCGAAGCGCTCGTCATCGTCAAGGGCATGCGGGTCGACGCGGACAGGATGCGCGCGAACCTCGACCTGGACGGCGGATTGGTCATGGCCGAGGCACAGATGATCCAGCTCGCCGAAACCATGGGCCGCGAACGCGCCCACGACCTGCTCTACACCGCCGCAACCCGCGCCCGGACCACGCATCGTATTCTCGCCGACACCCTGCGCGAGGTCGCGGCGGAGGCCGGTGTCGCCGATCTGCTGCCCGCGCAACTGGTCACCGCCGACGACTACCTCGGCGAGGCGAAGGACATCGCCGCGAGTGCTGTCCGCGGATGGCACGACCACGCCGTCGTCGACGAAGACCTACCCTCCATTCCTCAGCTTGCAAGGACCTGACATGAGCACAGTGACCACGGTGACGGAGCAGCCACCGAAACTCGCAGGAGAGGAACGCTTCGACTACATCCGCGGGCGTTTCGGCCTGATCGCCGCGCTGCCCCTGCTCATCGGCATCCTCGTCCTGCCGATCGACATGCCGAACCCCCAGCAGGCCATGCTCGCGGTCCTCACCGTCGTGGTCCTACTGTGGATCACGGAACCCGTCCCGATCCCGGTGACCGCGCTGATCGGCATCGCCCTACTCGTCGTCCTCGGCGTCGGCACACCCCAGGAGGTGTACGGGTCCTTCGGGTCCGCGACCGTGTTCCTGGTGATCGGCGCCTTCATCCTGGCTCGCGCCATGACCGTGCACGGCCTGGACCGACGGTTCGCCCTCAAGGTGCTCTCGTTCCCGGGGATCGGCAACAGCACGTACCGCACCGCGGCGGCATTCGGCGTCGTCGCCTGCATCCTCTCGATGTTCGTGTCGTCCTCCGCCACCGCGGCGATGCTGCTTCCCATCGGCATCGGCGTGGTCAAGACGATCGGTGATCTCATTCAGGAGCAGAACCCGGGCATCAAGACCAACCGCACCAAATTCTCCTGCCTGCTCATGCTGTCCATCGCCTACGGGGCGAGCATCGGGTCGGTCCTCACCCCGATCACCGGCATCGCCAACGTCATCGGCCGCGGCACGATCGAGCGAATGACCGGCTACAAGGTCGAACTGTTCGACTGGATCTCCATGTCGGCCCCGTACCTCCTCGTGATGGGTGCCGTCATGTGGGTCGCGCTGATCCTCGTCAACCGGCCTGAGGTGAAGCACATCCGCGGCGGACAGGACTACTTCCGCGCCCACTACGCCGATCTCGGCCCCATGAACCGCGGCGAACGCAACGTTCTGGTGATCTTCCTCGTCACGGTCGTCCTGTGGGTGTTGCCGTCTCTGGTCACCACTTTCGGCATCACCAGCCCGATCGTCACCGCCTTCACCGACCACCTCAACGAGGGATCCGTCGTCGTCCTCACCGCCGGCCTGCTGTTCTTCCTGCCCCGCGGAAACGGGAGCGGTGAATCCACCCTCACGTGGACCGAGGCCGCCAAGATCGACTGGGGCACTGTCCTCCTCGTCGGCGCAGGCCTGACCATCGGCACCATGATGAACGCCACCGGGCTCGCCGAAACCCTCGGCACTACCATCGCCCGGGCAACGGGTGTCCAGAGTTCCTGGGTTCTCGCCTTGATCGCCATCGTCATGGGGCTGGTCATCTCCGAAACCACCAGCAACACGGCCAGCGTCGGTATCGTCGTCCCGATCATCATCCCGATCGCCCTCGCCATCGGTGTCGACCCGATCATCCCGGCAATGGCCGGCGTGTTCGGTGCAAACGCCGGAGCCATGCTTCCGGTCTCGACACCACCGAACGCCATCGTCTACGGATCGGGGTACGTGCCGATGATCAAGATGATCGGCACCGGCATCTTCATCGACATCATCTGCATCCCCCTGATCTTCGGTGCCGTCGTCGGCATCGGGTCCCTCATCGCGCTCCACGCGTGATTCAACCGGTCGTGCAGCGAATCACTCGACGAGCACGCAGCGTGCTCCGCTGAAGATGGTGGGCATGCACTTGTTGCAGTGGATGCACAACGACTGGGTGTGGGGCTCGGACCGGATGCGGTTCACCAGGTCGGGTTCGCGCAGCAGTGCCCGGGCCATGGCGACGAATTCGAAGCCCTCGGCCATGGCTGTGTCCATGCCCGCCCGGTCGGTGACTCCGCCGAGCAGGACGAGCGGCAACGTCACCGCCGCGCGGATCTGGCGTGCGTGCTCGAGCATGAACAGGTCGCGGTACGGGTAGGCGTGGATCATCGACTTCCCGGCCAACTGGACACCGAGGCGGACCGGCTGCGGCATGGCGGCCGCGAACTCCCGCACCGGCGCGTCACCCTTGAACAGGTACATCGGATTGAGAAGTGAACTGCCCATGGTGAGTTCGAGGGCGTCGACGCTGCCGTCGTGCTCCAGCAGTCCGGCCACCTGGATGGCCTCGTCGAGCCAGAACCCACCGGGGACGCCGTCGTCCATGTTCAGCTTGGCGAGGATCGCGACCCGGCCGCCGACGGCGTCGCGCACGGTCCGGGCGACGTCCCGCACCACCCGGGCCCGGTTCTCGAGTGATCCGCCGTAGGAATCGGTGCGACGGTTCAGCTTCGGGCTGAGAAACGCGCTGGCGAAGTAGTTGTGGCCGAAGTGGATCTCGACGGCGTCGAATCCGGACTCGACGGCGAGCCGCGCCGCGGTTCCGTGGGCGGCGGTGATCCGAGTGATGTCTGCGGTGGTGGCGCTGCGGATCATCCGCATGCTGAGCGGGTTGAACGACCTAGAGGGTGCGAGCGCCGGCAGTCCGGTGGACTTCTCGTTCGCGACGGGTCCGGCGTGCCCGAGTTGGGCGGATGCGGCCGCACCCTCGGCGTGGATGGCGTCGGTGAGCCTGCGCAGCCCGGGCACGGCGTCCGGGCGCATCCACAACTGCCCGCGTTCGGTGCGACCCTCCGGTGCCACGGCGCAGTAGGCCACCGTCGACATCCCGACCCCGCCCGCCGCGGGCCGGCGGTGGAACTCGATCAGTTCGTCGGTGACCAGCGCGTCGGGAGTGCGGCCCTCGAATGTGGCCGACTTGATGACCCGATTGCGTAACGTGATGGGGCCCAGCGTGGCCGGGGCGAAAACGTCTGGATGTGTGGTCATTCCCGGCCCTTCGTCGCGTGCGTTCGACGGTAGGCGGCGGGAGGGTTCGGTGACCGGAACGTGTCCGCTGAGCGGGAGACCGCCGCGGCCCCACGGATGACCCCTCGACATCCGCGAGACCGCGGTGTCGTCTCAGCCGACGGTCTCGGGCGTCTTCTCCGGTGTGGTGTCGGCGGCCGCGCTCTGTTGCCTGCGTCCGAGCACCCAGCAGGCCAGTGTGATCGCACACGTGAACGTGAGCGTCGCGAACAGCTGGTTGCGTGCGGCGTCGTCGAACAACGCCAGCACCGCGACCGCGGCCAGCAGCGCGAGAGCGACATACGACAGATACGGGAAGCCCCACATCTTCAGCGGAAGATCCGTTCGGCCCGACTTCTCGGCGCGCCGCCGCAACACGATCTGCGAGACGGTGACGAACGTCCACAGCACCAGGATCGTCGAGCCGACCGCGTTGAGCAGGAGCGGGAGAACACGATCCGGGGCCAGGTAGTTGAGAACGACGGTGACGAACCCGAACGTCACCGACGCCAGCACCGCCACGCGGGGAACGCCGTTGCCCGACACCCGGCCGAACACCTTCGCCGCCGCCCCCCGCTCGGACAGCGAGTAGATCATCCGGGAGCCACTGAACAGCATGGCGTTCAGCGACGACAGCAGTGCGATGACCACGACGACGGTCATGACGGCGCCGGCACCGGGCACGTGCGCGGCGTTCAGGACCGCGACGAACGGTCCCGTCGCGAGTTCGTCGGCGGTCCACGGCAGCACCGTCACCATGATGAGGACGGAACCGACGTAGAACACCAGGATCCGCCAGACGATGGACCGCACCGCGCGGCTCACGTTGCGCCGCGGTTCCGACGTCTCGGCGGCCGCGATGGCCATCACCTCGGTGCCGCCGAACGCGAAGACCACGATCAGCAGGCCGGCCGCGATGCCGGTGACACCGTTGGGGGCGAACCCGCCGTGGCCGGTGAGGTTCGACAGGCCCGGCGGGTCGAAGCTCGGAATCCAGCCGAGGATCATCGCGGAACCGACCGCGAGGAACGCGACGATCGCCACGATCTTCAGTGCGGCGAACCAGAATTCGAACTCGCCGAAACGGGAGACGCCCGCCAGGTTCACGGCGGTCAGCACACTCATGTACGCCAGGGCGGCCACCCATTGGGGCACTGCGGGTATGGAGGCGGCGGTGATCGCCGCCGCCGCGGTCGCCTCCGCGGCCACCACGATGACGACCTGCACCCAGTAGAGCCAGCCGATCGTCCGGCCGGCGACCGGGCCCATCGCGTTCTCGGCGTGGACGGAGAACGCGCCGCTGTCGGGGTCGGCGGCCACCATCTCGCCCATCATCCGCATCACGAGGACGACGAGGAATCCGGCGATGAGGAAGGAGACGAGCACGGCGGGCCCGGCGACGGCGATGCCCGCACCGGAGCCGACGAACAGTCCGGCGCCGATCGCGCCGCCCAGGCTCATCATCACCAGCTGCCGCGGTTTCATCGCCTGCTGCAGGCCAGTGGATTTCGGTGGGTCGTGAACGGTGTTCATGGGGGCTCCCGTGCCGTCAGACGAGCTGATCGAGTGCGATCTCGAACGCGGTACCGGCGATTCCGGTCGGCTGCGACGAACGCGCGAAGCAACGCTCGAGCGCCGTCGCGACGGTGGCGGAGACGTCCCCGAAGATCGCCTCGTCCGACACCTCGATGTCGCCTTCCATCAGCAGCGCGAACGCCCGGGCCATGCCGCAGTTGGCGATGAAGTCGGGGACGACGGCGACGCTCTTGTCGGCGTACTCGTAGGTGGGGCCGTAGAAGATCTCGTCGTCCGCGAACGGCACGTTGGCGCCGCTCGCCACCACCTCGAGGCCACCGGCGATCAACCGGTCCACCTGGTCACGTGTCACGAGACGTGATGCGGCGCAGGGGAGGAAGATCTCGGCGCCCGAACTCCAGATCGCTTCGTTGATCTCCTCGAACGGCACCATGCCTGCTGCGCGGAGTTCGTTGCCCTCCTTGGCCAGGAACAGCGCGCGGATCTGCTCGAAGTCGTAGCCGTCGGTGTTCGACAGCCCACCGTTGCGGTCGAGGATTCCGACGATCCGGGCCCCGGCCTGCGCCAGGTAGTACGCGGCGGCGGCGCCGACGTTGCCCCAGCCCTGCATGATCACGCGCTTGCCGGCCAGTTCGCCGCCGTAGACCCGGTAGTAGTGCCGCACCGATTCGGCGACACCCCAGCCGGTGATCAGGTCGGACACCGTGTACTTCGCCTGCGGATCGGGAGTGAACCGCGCATCCTCGACGACCTTCGCGACACCCAGTCGAAGCTGTCCGACCCGCTGCACCCGCTCACGATCGCTGGCCGCGAAGTGCCCGTTGACGACGCCCTCCTGCGGGTGCCACAGGCCGTAGCTCTCGGTGATCGGCACGACCTCGGCCATCTCGTCGACGTTCAGGTCGCCACCGGTGCCGTAGTACGCCTTGAGGAGCGGGGTGACGGCCTTGAACCAGCGCCGCAGCACCTCGTCCTTGCGCGGGTCGGTCGGGTCGAAGTCGATGCCCGACTTCGCGCCGCCGATGGCCGGGCCCGAGACGGTGAACTTGACCTCCATGGTCTTCGCGAGTGACTCCACCTCGCGCCGATCGAGACCGCGGCGCATCCGGGTTCCGCCGCCGGCAGCGCCGCCACGCAGCGAGTTGATCACCGTCCATCCGCGTGCGGAGGTCTCCGTGTCGTGCCACTCGAAGACGATCTCGGGGGCCTTCTCTTCGAATCGGGTGAGCAGATTCTTCATGGCTTCTCTCGGTTTCTCGGCTGCCGGGGGCTCGGGGCGACCCGGTCGGTGTTCCCGACCGCTGCCCGCGCTGTTACGGCGATCACTGTGTCGGGCACCACTCGTGCGCCGCAACCGGCCGGCCGGCACATAGCCACGATGAACACCACCGAGAAAGAAGTTCCAGAATATTCTATTCAGTTTGTGCAGCAGGGACGGCGATCGTGTTGCTAATCCGGTTCCGAGGAAGCTGTGCGGTAGGCCGGGGCCTTCGCCGAGCGCGGCCGGTCGAGGGTCCGCAGGAGAGGCATCGACCGGTACGGGACGATCACCGACAGCACCATCACGCTGGTGGACCGGGCGACGACGCTCGACTTGTTCAGATCGATCAGCGTCTGCTGCAGCCCGAGGTGGGAACCCGCCGCGATGCGGCACAGGATGTCGCCCGAACCGGTGGTCGCGAAGGCCTCGAGCACGCCGGGAATCGACTCCAGTTCCGACGTCACGGAGTCGAGTGCGCCCTGCGCCGTCTCCAGCGTGACGAACGCCTGCACGTCGAACCCCGCGGCCGCGATGTCGAGGTGCGGCTCGTACCCGGCGATCACGCCCGACTCCTCGAGTTTGCGCACCCTCGCCTGGACGGTGGCCCGCGCGACCTTGATCCGGCGCGACAGCTCCAGCACGCCGGCCTTCGGGTCGTCGTGCATGGCGTCGAGAAGGGCGAAGTCGAGCTCGTCCAACTGCACTGCGTCCTTCATGGCCAGACCTCTCCGGGCGGGTTCAACTAGTCCGACTGTATAAGAAAATCGGTCCGAGGGTCGCCGAGGGTGGCACTGTGGCTAGCTTCTGCTGGCTCGGTTGCCTATGTGGGCGGTGTGGGTTTTCGTAGTGACCCAGGCAACAGGCCACGCCCCGTCCCTCGAACCAGGAAGACAGCGATGACGATCGAGCAGACTCTCACCGACAAGGAACGCCTGGCAGGTCTCGACCTCGGCCAGCTCGAACAGCTGGTCGGGCTCGTCGAATACGACGGCACCCGCGACCCGTTCCCGGTCAGCGGCTGGGACGCCGTCGTCTGGGTGGTCGGCAACGCCACCCAGACCGCCCACTACTTCCAGTCCGCATTCGGGATGACCCTCGTCGCCTACTCCGGACCCACCACCGGCAACCGCGACCACCACAGCTTCGTCCTCGAATCCGGCGCCGTCCGCTTCGTCATCAAAGGCGCCGTGAACCCGGACAGCCCCCTGACCGAGCACCACCGCACCCACGGCGACGGCGTCGTCGACATCGCCCTCGCCGTCCCCGACGTCGACAAGTGCATCGCCCACGCCCGCGCCCAGGGCGCCACCGTCCTCGACGAACCCCACGAGGTGACCGACGAGCACGGCACCGTCCGCCTCGCCGCGATCGCCACCTACGGCGACACCCGCCACACCCTCGTCGACCGCAGCAACTACACCGGCCCCTACCTGCCCGGCTACGTCGAGCGCACGTCGTCGCACACCAAACGGGACGGCGCCCCCAAACGCCTGTTCCAGGCCCTCGACCACGTCGTCGGCAACGTCGAACTCGGCAAGATGGACCACTGGGTCGACTTCTACAACCGGGTCATGGGGTTCACGAACATGGCCGAGTTCGTCGGCGAGGACATCGCCACCGACTACTCCGCGCTGATGTCCAAGGTGGTCTCCAACGGCAACCACCGGGTCAAGTTCCCGCTCAACGAACCCGCCATCGCCAAGAAACGGTCGCAGATCGACGAATACCTCGACTTCTACCGCGGTCCCGGCGCCCAGCACCTGGCCCTGGCCACCAACGACATCCTCACCGCCGTCGACCAGCTCACCGCCGAGGGCGTCGAATTCCTGGCCACCCCCGACTCCTACTACGAGGACCCCGAACTGCGGGCCCGGATCGGCAACGTCCGCGCCCCGATCGCCGAACTGCAGAAACGCGGCATCCTCGTCGACCGCGACGAAGACGGCTACCTGCTGCAGATCTTCACCAAACCCCTCGTCGACCGCCCCACCGTGTTCTTCGAACTCATCGAACGCCACGGCTCCCTCGGCTTCGGCATCGGCAACTTCAAAGCCCTCTTCGAAGCCATCGAACGCGAACAAGCCGCCCGCGGAAACTTCTGAGCG
>NZ_LTCZ01000060.1:0-11958 GCF_001583455.1 Rhodococcus sp. LB1
GATCGGTGCATCCAGGCTTATGGAAGCGCCGGACTTCGAGGCACGGCTGAAGATCGTCGGCGATCGAAGCGACGAAATCGCTGAGGACTGCCGGGATGCTCTGAAAGAGCCCGTTCACGAACTGATTGAAGACCGTGCGATTCTCGTGCGACAGGCAGTGAATGCGTTCATCGACGGCCATCATGAAGCAGCTCAAGCACTCGCCGTGGTGGTCTGTGACAGTTATCTGAAGACGCACTTCGACGGGCTCGGGTACACGAAGATGAGAGAGAAGCTGACACTCGATCAGTCCGATGACGCGGCACTGTGGACTGTGTTCCGGTACGACATGCCGATGGCTACCGCGGTTCGGTTCCTTGTGGACTGGAAGAGCCACAAACATCCGGTTCCGTCGAACTTCTCGCGCCACGTAACGATTCACGGTGCGAGCACCGCTCAATTGAACAGCCTCCACGCCACGTTGGCGATCATGCTTGCAGCCACGATGACGCGAGCGTTGGACGCCATCCTCGAGCCCGGCGGCAACGCCCCAGAGACCGTTGCCAGCGGGGGAAAGTAATTAGATGATGTTATGTGACGACAATTCGGTACGTGAGTTGCGTCGTTGGTTCTGCGAGACGGCGATCGTGATCGATTGACCGCATTGGGCGGGCGTTGCATGCGACGCCGGAGAATCAGTTACTCATCAGTTTCTGCGCCCGATCTGTTCCACAAGAGGTGGAGTGCGGCGAGGTCGGCATCGTCGATCTCGAGTACACCGTTGATCGCAAACACGGTGGTGTCCCATGGTCGTAGCCCGTCGTGGCGGGGTGTCAGAAGTATCGCTACTGTCCAGATGTCCTCTCGGCTGTCGTCGGGAAGGGTCTCTGTCAACTCGTGGTGACGCAACATCACCCACCGGCGGAACGCCTCGCGGTGAAGTTCGCTGAATGTGTTGCACACTCCGAAACCGAGTTGAAGATCCCCCTCACCGAAAACGTACCGCCGCAGATCAAATCGTGTCGCCTCGCGTGAAACGGACGATGCGTCGCGCGGCAGGTCGATCATGCGTCGACCGATCTTCGCTCGCTCGGTCACAGCTTGCCGATCGAGCAGGTGCAAAAGCGTCAGTCGATCTTCCTCAGACCGATCCCACGGCGACGTGGCGAGGTCCTCCAGCATCTGCCGAAACATCGCTGCGCCCTGTTCGTCAAGGTTGGAGGCCGGTTCCATGGGCAGCAGCGGATAGGAAAATCGCTGTTCACCGGAACCGAGGGAAACCGGGGGCCGCCCTGGATTCGCTGTGGCACGCTCGTCGGCGGTGGCCAGCTCGTAATAGTGCCCTGGATGATCACCGGGGGCAACTGCATCGTCTTTGATTCGGTGCAGGTAGGAACCCAAAGCCGTGAGCGATCGCAGGTGGTCGAACAAGAACTCCCATTCGCGACGCAGGAGTACGACGATCGGCAGAGCCGGCGTACTGGCGACAGGCGCGATGTCGTCAGGAGGGTCGTCGTGGTCGACAATCACCACACCCACCCAGTCCAGGGAACTGCCGACGACTACGATCGATCGCCCACGGACATTAGTCATCGACACAGGGGCATCGCTGAGCGACCGTACCGAGCCCGCTGCCTGACGTGCACCCTTGCTGGCGTTCTTGGCGATCCACGCGCGTTCGCGTTCGGGGTTGGGACCGGGGTGATCGCGTGCCTTCACTTGAATCGCCAAGGCGCGTTCTCCGAAAACTACTGTGCCATCGCCTAGTTCGCGCGTTGCGGTCGACTTCGACACCGTCAGTGGTGTTAGGACGAAGTCGGGCAAACCCCACCGTGCGGCCGCCCCCAACGTTGCGTTCTCCGCGGCGATCCCACGCCGCAGATCCGGATCGAGTGCAACAGGCTGAGGCACGATTCTCCCAAAAATTCCCTGTTCGGTGTTAACGATCATGATCATTTCGGAACCGTCGCGATATACAGCGAGTCCGAGGTCAGATTCGACCAATGCCGTCTCGAGCTCGGGTACTTCGCTTGAGTCGATGGGTGCCCAAGTTGCGTTATCACGTTGTGCGTTCGGCGGCACGCCCCGGCCCCTGCCTCTGCGCCGGTGCTCGGCGGATCGAAGTCCGAAAGAACGCTCGAACGATCGAACAACCTCCGCGGATACCACCAGCAGTTGATGGCACCGCAGATCGAAGGTGTCGTTTGGATCGATCGGCCAAGGCTCCGCATCGAACGCGATGTCCAGCGCCACCTGGGGATTGCCGCGTAAATGGCTTGCGGGTTCGGCCGGTTCGAGTTGGAATCGTGCAACGGTGTATACGTCGACAACTCGCCCAGCGGGTTCGATGGTCAGCTCGGCGACGGCCTGCGGCGGCTCGACCAGCACCTCGGGAGATGCCGAGTACGCCCACACCGTCACTACGTCAGAATTCGTGCTCCGCTGAGTGAGGTTTGAGAGAAGCCGCATAGTTCTGCGAACCAAGTTCACCGAACTGTCAATGTCCGGATCATCGGCGAAGGGCTGGAACGCCTGGAGTAGCTGAATGTGATCGAGACGAAGACCCGCCATCGCTCCGCCTTCGTAGTGGGCAATGAAGTCGTCCAGATTGCTGCACAGCGGGAAACGCGCCGATTCGTCAGGGGTTGTCAGTGACCCTGAGACGGTCCTCTCAGCGATCGAAACGGCATCGTCCAGGCAGGCGCGCAATGCTTCCACGAATCCCCGCGCGGCCTTTTGGAGTTCCTGGGCTTCTGGTGGCCAATCGACGGTGACAGCGATACTTCCGGAGCCGTCGTTATCGGCTCCAATCAATGTGCCGAACAAGCCTGGGCAGTCCAGCTCATTCCAGGCAGTCTGAATTCTTCTTCGACAGTCGTCGGCCGTGTCGTGGTGCGCCCATGCCGAAGCAAAGTTTTGCGAGCGCGAATCGATACCGGCGTCGTCAGTGGTCACCGAGATATCTGTACACGTACCCTCCGACAAGGTCGCAAGACGAAGGTGGTGGCTACCGAAGCCACCGCGATCGACGAGCCAACCAGGGATCGGCCAGACGAAGGCCCGTTCCGAGGCTTGGTGTGAGAGGCCGAATGCTGGCGGTGAACGACATCGGTCAACTGTGTGCGGGAGAACCGCATCCACGGATTGACGGGTGAGAGTTGGAACGGAGCACCCTGGCCACGGCCGCGAAGAGGAATAGCCGAGCGGGAAACCGGTCTGCTCAAGTGGCTTCGCTACCTACAGTCAGGATCTGCCACCGCGCTATCTCCTGACCCTACGTCCGGCGATGGGTCCGTCCGAGGAACCGAACGAGCAGATCTGAACCCGGTGATGCAGGAACGCTCCGGCCAATGGTGCAGCAGCGTTCCTGTACCCGTTGGCTGACTCAGCGAAGGTTACTTTCGGTAGCGCGGGTCTATCTCACCGTTCGAATTGCGGTGTATCTGGTGGAAGGAGATTGGTCCATTCCCCTTAGTTATGGAGATTATGTTCGACCAGATTCCGTTGGTGAAGTAGTTCAGAGGTTCGATAAGGTCGTTGATGTCCAGTGAGCGCTCAAGGATTTCCCGCCTCAGGGTCGAGCTCTTGTGGAATTCCGGGGTACGGAACTTGTCGTCGTACTGTGCAATTACTTGTTCGTATGGCTGGAAGTATCTCCACTTGGCCGCCACTGTCTCGGTCTCGAGCCATCTGAAGAAGGCCTTCTTCTTGCTTCGAGCTGCGATGTCTTTGCCGGTTTCGACGTAGTAGATCAGGTTCATCAGTCGTTCCCACAGGACCCGCATCTTCCCGATCAGACTCTGGTCCTGCGAGAGCCTAATGAGAAGGAGTCGTGGCGTGGCGGTCTCATTGGATAGCCCGCGGTTGTTGATCTCCGCAGAGTAGACCTGGTTGTAGGTACCAAGGTCAACCTCGGCAAGGTAGTAGTACTGCAGCTTGAGGTCATATGCGCGGGTTACAGCGCCGCGAGTGCGCTCCGCGGGGTAACCGCCGGCGTCGAAGGACTCGACGAACTCACGAAGGTCCAATTTCCTGACCCCCATCATGTCCGCCCAGTGCGGAGGGGTTGCGTCGTACTTCTCGTCGAGTGCATTAGTGATGAAGAGTTCGAGTGCACCGAGCATGGTCATGACTTCGTCTCTGTCCTCCGCTATTACCCTCCTCGTCGACTCCGTCCTCCGGAGAGATGAGTGAGCGTACATTCCCGGCGATCCCACCTGGATTCCAAGGTTCTTAAGGAGGCGGGAAGTCGAAGAATGGCCACCCGATGGCCTACAAGGACGAGAAGCTCATCACGACCTTCTCGGGCTCGGCGAGCGACCCGCGATCGTTCCGGAACACGCTCTCGTACTTGAAGCGAGCGGGGTTCCAGTGGCCTCCACGGCGCTGATCTGACAAGGGCCGGGGGTGCTGATATCACCCCCGGCCCGAGTTGCATTGTCCCAAACCTGACACCACTCACAAACACAGAAGGGATCCAGACCAATGGCAGAGTCGTACAACGTCGTCGCCGAGCTGGACGCGACGTTCGGCGAGGAGAACGCCGACGCCCTGCTCGGCCCGATCGCGGAGTACAGCGGCGCGGCCGCGCGCTCGGAACTCGGCCACGCGGAGGTCGTGTTCTCCATCCCCGCGGAATCGGTGCGGCAGGCCACCTCGACGGCGCTGGCGGTCCTGGAGACCTACCCGTGGCCGTTGCGGTCGCTGCGACTGCTGAGCACCGCCGATTTCGACCGTCTCACCGACGCGATGGCCTTGCCGCCGCTGGTGTCGGTGCAGGAGGCCGCCGACGGGCTCGGCATGACCCGCCAGGGCGTGCTGAAGGCCATCAAGGGCAAGGTGCTGCCGGCCACCCGTGTCGGCGGTACCTGGGTGCTTCAGCGGTCCGTGGTCGATAGTGCCCGCGCCCGCCGCGGCGTATAGCCACCGACAGCTGCCGTCTCAGGTGGCGAGTTCGGCTCGTGCAGCGGTGAGGGTGGCTGCGCATTTTTCGTCGTGAGGATCGAACAGCAGATCCCAGCGCGTGAGCTCGCCGTTTTGTTTCGTGGTTGTCGGGATCGTGTACTGGTGACGTTCGGCGTCGGTGGGTGCCCGCCACCCGTCCTTGGTGTACGTGGTGGCGATGCGTTCATCGGTCGTGAAGGTAATGACGACTTGGTCGGCCTCGGCGGCAATGGTCAGTAGCTCGAGCCGTAGCTGGCGGCCGACCGGCGGCCGCTGGGGTGTGATTGCGGGCCATCGGAAGTGGTTGTGGAAGGTCACCGCGCCGCCCCGGCGGACGTAGACGGTGAGCGCCGCCCCGACCGTGCTGGTGCCGTCCGTCAGCCACATCACCCGAAACCGGTGCCGCCACCGGGTGACGGGGTAGGCGCGGGATCGAGTCGCCAGTGCCAGACCGTAGACGACGTACACGAATATCCCGACCAGCATGAGTGCGATCGCCACGAGCAACACCATCAGGACGTCATCGAGCGCGACGGTGGTGAGTGCCGCCGCGATGGCGGCGAGGAGCATTGTCAGTGCCAGGGCCTTCCACCAGCGCCCCTGGTGCGGGCGTCTGAAGTGGCCAAGCTGCAGACGCGCCGCGGCACGAACTCGGGGGCCGGGCGGCGGGTTCGCAGTCCTCCAGCGGTCCATGCCGTCGAAGAAGCCAGTGGTGGTGCACTCGCCTTCAGTCCATCCTTTGTGCGCATCGATCACCGCGCATTCCTATCACTGAACTGGGCAGATGACACGTCCCTGTGACAGCCGAAGGGTCACGCCCACAGCGCGATACTGTCCACGCAACGTCCAGTCAGCTCAGACAATGGGGAGACGCCATGACCGGTGCAACAACCACGCCGCCGCTCGGGAAGATCCTGACCGCCGACGAGGTCGCCCGGTTCGTGGCCCGAGTCGCGTACCCCACCAGCCCGGTGGTGCTGGTGGACGAGGAACTGGCTCTGGCCGCCCCGGCGCGGGCTTACGGTGATTGGCGGGGTGCGCTGGGTCTGCCGGATCTGGCGGAGAAGGCGCGCACGCTTCTGCCCGCGACCGCCGGCGGCTGCGCCGCGGCCGACACCGACACCGCCCCTGATTCCGGGCCCGGCGCGTAGCGACCACCTCGGCTCGGTTCCCGGTCGCCGGCGCGTGGGGGTGAGTGGGTGCGGGGTATGACATTGCGGCTGCCGACCACCCTCGCGACCGACTCGGACGCTGCGGCGGTCGCGGCGCTGACGAAGTATTACGGCCGCCCGTATCTGGGCGACGACGCCTACGTCGGCGCGCACTTCGACTCCTGGTCGAGCACCGGGGACCGGGTGGGGGAGGCGGACCGGTTCACCGCGGATGATCTGGTTGCGGCGGGTGTTCCTGTCCGTGCATTCCGGCGGGTGGTGGGCGTCCTGGTCAGGGTTGTGTCTCGGTGCCGCCGTGGTTCGGGGTGAAGGCGATACGTTGCCCGATTTCGATGATCGGGGATGCCGTCATGGCGTGCACGATGCTCCTCGCGTTAAATTAATTGGCGATTGGTTTCGTGGAAGCATTGTCAACCACGGGGGCCATGGCGGGGTCGAATGTAATTGTGCATCAAGAAGTCTCAAATGAGTGGGACTTATGAGTGGGACTATCGGGTGGTGGTTTCAGTGGAAGGGGCGGGTGGGCGGTCGGGTGTGGTGCGGGACTGGCCGCGGTTGCGGTGCGGCGTCGGCGGATCGCGAGGTGGATGCTGATTCCGGGGTTTGCGGGTGTAAGGACAGGTTGACGGTCCATGCGCGGCGGCGACGGCGGCGGTGATTGCGAGGGAGGTGCCTTTTCCTGCTGCGGTCACCGAGTGCGCGCAAACCATGAGTGATGCGGCGGCGCAGTCTCGTGCCCGATTCGGGTGCTCGCGCTGGAGGTCTCGCGATGTCCTGGGCGCATGTGGCGCGCAGAATTCGGCTCTCCCGGTGGGAGTTTCCGCGAGGGGCAGTCGTGCTTCTTTATGATGCCGTCTGGGTGCCGGTGGTGTGTATCGCCGATGTGGGCGGCGACTCGGATGAGTGCATTGGTTTCGCCTCGCACATACGGGAGCCGGACTACTTCGAGACCTATCCAATACTGAGTAGTGATTGTTGTGATGATAGTTATGCTTTTCCTTCCTTGTGGCCCGGGTCATACTTCGATGCGGGCAGTGCCCATTCAAGTCCGGTCCGACTCGCGAGTCCGGGGCGAGCCGGACCGCCCGTCGGCAAGAAGGAACGCCAAATGTCGCAAACACAGCACTTACACACGACCCGGAAGCAGCGTCGCGTGATCGCCGCCACTGCGATCGGGACGACGATCGAGTGGTACGACTTCTTCATCTACGCCAACACGGCGGCACTGGTATTCGGGGGGCTGTTCTTCGCGCCACTGGAGTCCGGTGCGGGCCTTCTGCTCGCGTTCGCCACGGTGGGGATTTCGTTCATCTTCCGCCCGCTCGGTGCCATCATCGCCGGTCACGCCGGCGACCGACTGGGCAGACGCGTCGTTTTGGTCGCGTCGCTGCTACTGATGGGGATATCGACGATGCTCGTCGGTCTTCTACCCACGTACGACCAGATAGGTGTCGCGGCACCGATCATGCTCGTCGGCTTGCGAGTACTGCAGGGGATCTCGGCCGGCGGCGAGTGGGGTGGCGCGGCGCTGATGGCGGTCGAGCATGCCCCCCAGAACCGTCGAGGCTTCTTCGGGTCGTTCCCCCAGGTCGGTGTCCCGGCGGGAATGCTGCTGTCCACGGGAGTCCTGGCCCTGCTGAGCGGAACGCTCACCGAGCAACAGTTCTTGTCCTGGGGATGGCGGATTCCCTTCCTCCTCAGCGTCGTGCTCCTCGTGATCGGTGTCGTCATCCGTCGCACCGTCGATGAGAGTCCGGAGTTCCAGGAGATGCGTGCGCGCAAAACCGGGCCGGCACTTCCACTGCTGACCCTCTTCCGGGCGCATTGGCAACCGCTGCTGGTGTGCACGCTGATCGTGACCGGATGCAGCATTGCCGGGTACCTCTCCACTGGCGGATACGTGCTGTCGTACGCAACGTCCGCTCTGGGAATGAACCGAACGACCGTACTCTCGGCGGTCTTGATCGCATCTGCGCTGTGGGTTGTCACCACGATCCTCGGCGGCGCCGCGTCGGACCGCTTCGGTCGACAGCGGGTACTCCGGTGGGGGTCCGCCCTGACGTTCCTCTGGTCGGTACCGCTGTTCCTGGCGGTCGGGAGCGCGAACGTAATCCTGATCGCCTGCGCGCTGGTCGTACTGACCGTTCCACTCGGGCTCATGTATGGGCCCCAGGCTGCAACTCTGGCCGAGGCCTTCCCGACCGAAGTCCGGTTCAGCGGTGCATCGGTCGCCTACGCGGCGGCGTCGATCCTGGGCGGCGGTTTCGCGCCGATGATCGCCACGTGGTTGCACACCGCGACCGGTTCGCTTCTCTCGGTGGCCGGTTACCTGGCAGTGGCATCCCTCGTGGGACTCGTCGGCGCAACGCTCCTTCGCACCCGAACTGACCAGGGTGTCTCGACAACAGAAGCGTCACAAGCGATGTCGAAGGATTCGGCACCCGCGTGACACACACTTGCACGTTCAGAAGAAAGGCCGATTGATGTCCGACAACCATTCCAGCTCGTATCCGCGGCAGCTGTGGTGGGTAGCCGCCCTCAGCGAGGAGGTGACCAGAACCTTCACCTCCCGGTGGATCGCCGATCGGCCGGTACTGCTCTACAGACGCGCAGACGGCAGCCCTGTGGCGCTGGACAACAGATGCGTACACCGCTCTTACCCCCTCTCCAGTAGCTGGCTCGAAGGAGACAACGTCGTCTGCGGCTATCACGGATTCACCTACCGCCCGGATGGAAAGTGCATTCGCGTTCCGTCCGGTGAGACGCCGCCACCAGATGCGCAGGTGCACTCGTATCCGGTCGTCGAATCCGGCCCCTTCCTGTGGATCTGGACCGGGGACCCTGACGCAGCAGACCCCACCACGGTCCCAGACACCAGCCCGATGACCGGTGACGGCTGGACCGTCATCACCGGACACTACGAAATCGACGCGAACTACCTCGACCTACACGAGAACTTGCTGGATCTGACCCACTTCAGCTACCTGCACGCCGGCAATCTCGGCACCGATGCCTGGGCGTCGGTTCCCGTTCAAGTCGAACTCTCGGACGAGACGGTGCGCACTGTCCGGCTGCTCGAGAATCACGAGCCGCCGGGGCTGTATGCGCGAGTAATGGGCCTGGTCGGGCACACCGTGGATCGACATGCGGTGGCGACGGTTCCGACTCCGGCCATCCACTTGGCGCTCGGCCGGCTGGTCGACTTGCAGCCGGAAACCGACCGCATCGACTACAACCTGTACGTCATCCACGCGATCACACCGATCAGCGAGAACCGACTCCATCAATTCTGGGTCATCTCCCGCGACTTCGCTGTGGGCGATGACTCGGTCACCGAGCAGTTGCTCGCTGGGACCAGGCAGGCGTTCCAGGAGGACGTCGATGCCCTCAACGCGATCAGCGACATGAAACGGCGCGACGGCCGCAAGGACTACCGCCAGGTCAGCACTACCAGCGACAAGGCGGGGCACCAGCTGCGCCGCCTTGTCGGAAGAGCAATCCGCCGTGACGAATCAGGTGCGCGAGTGGTGCAACATGCCTGACCTCGTGACCGAGGGTTGCTCGGTATCGTTCCTGCGGCGCGGGAGCCGGATGTGTGTTGATGTGGTGCACCTCGACCGCGGTGCCGAGGTCTCCATGATCGGCCCCTCCGCGTCGGAACCTCAGCTTCTCGAGCGTGCGCTTCGCCGAATACGGGAGACCATCCAGACCCGACCGCCGAACGAGGCCTGACAGAGCCGACTGGAGCCTCGGGACCATGTGCACACGCAGACGGTCGCGCGGAGTAGGTGACCGGTGCGGGGGCAATAATCCCACTCCTCGTCTCTCCGACCAAGGCCTGGCGCTCAGGATGGATATCATAGCGGAAACGAAAGTCTCTGAACCGAAAGATATTGGTGCACAACACTCTCCGCGATGACGACAGCTGGTGCGCCAGCCGTTCACAGCAGCTCGTGCACCGGACCGCCGTGGCGGTGTCCAGGCGGGTCGAGCCGCCGCGGGATCATGAGGTGGGCCGGCCACGAACGGACCCACACAAGCCGTGTCGGGCAGATGGCCCGGCTGACCTGCCGGGCGCGGCTACCCTACGCTGATGGACGACGTGCGATACACCCTTCGGCAGCTCGAGTACTTTATCGCCGTGGCCGCGGAGGGGTCGATCACCGGGGCGGCCGAACGGTGCTCGGTGTCCGCCACCGCGGTGTCCATTGGGCTCACCGAACTCGAACGGGCACTGAGCACCCAGCTCGTCTTACGGCAACGCGCCAAAGGAGTCGCGTTGACCGCCGCCGGTCGGCAAGCGCTGATCCACGCGCTGTCGCTCGTCAAAGACGCCGAACAGTTTCAGTCGTCGGTCCGCGAAGACATCGTCGCCGGCAAGTTGACCGTGGGCTGTTACACGACGCTGTCGCCCATGCTCATGCCTACGTTGATGACGGGATATTTGCGGCAACATCCGCAGGTCGAGTTCGGGTTGGAGGAAGATTCGCAACCAGAACTGGAGGAGGGCCTGCTCGCTGGGCGCCTGGATCTCGCCCTCGGGTACGGCAGGCACAGTCACGACGGATTGACCAGTGTCACTCTCGCCCGGGTCGCGCCGCACGTCATCCTTCCCGAGGGGCATCGCCTCGCGGCGGAACCGACGGTGAGCCTGCGGGAACTCGCCGACGAACCGATGGTGCTGTTCGATGTCTCGCCCAGCCGAGAGGCGTGGGAGCAGATGGTGGGCGAGTTGGGGATAGATCCCCTGGTCGCATTCCGCACCAAGAGTTTCGAACTCACGCGCTGCCTCGTCGGGCAGGGATTCGGCTACGCCGTCCTGGTGCAGCGACCACACATTCCCTACACCTACGATGCGTCGCGGGTGGTCGTCAAGGCCATCTCGGAAAACCCCACCCCCCGCGAAATTGTCGCGTCTTACCCGGCCGGAATGCGACTGCCTCGCCGCGTCAGCGGATTTCTGGACTACTGCCGTTCTGTGGTCCCCACACTCTCCCAAAACAAAGATTTAGTTGATTAGTTTCTCTACATTCTGCGTTTGACTGAGGAATGCGGCCTTGAGACGGTAGAGATGCCGGTCACACGACACTCTCGAGGAGATATTGATGACTGCATCCGCACCTTCCGCCCACCACGAGATCTCACTCGCCGAGCTCTACGACGACCCCTACCCGATCTACGCCCGCCTGCGCGAGTCCGATCCGGTCTGCTGGTTGCCGGCCGCCGGACGCTACCTGGTCACTCGACACAGCGATGTCGTCCATCTCGAGCGCCACCCGGAGATCTTCCGCGCCAACGAGGAAGGCTCGTTGATGACTCGGGTCATGGGACACACCATGATTCGGAAAGACGGCGACGCGCATCGACGGGAACGAGCGGCAGCAGAACCGGCGCTGCGGCCCCGCATCGTCAAAGAGCACTGGCAACCGCTCTTCGAGCGCAACACCCACCAACTGATCGACGAGTTCGTCACGCGGGGGAGCGTCGATCTGTTCTCGGATTTCGCGGGGCCCCTCGCGGCCCGGAACCTCGCTTGCCTGCTTGGGTTGCCGAATGTGTCCGCCACGGACCTGCAGACCTGGTCACAGGCGATGATCGACGGCGGAGGCGCGAACTACGGTGACGACCATGCGGTGTGGGCCCGCGCGCGTGCCGCCACCGAGGCCGTCGACGCGGCGATCGACGAGATTCTGCCGCGGGTCCGGCGCAACCCCGACCCGTCGGTGATCTCCTGCATGGTCCACGCCGACGATCCGCTCACGCTCGACGAGATCCGCGCCAACGTGAAGGTGATCATCGGCGGAGGCCTCAACGAACCGCGCGACGCCATTCTCACAGCCGCCTGGGCCGTGCTCGGCGATCC